>JAJUGF010000243.1 GCA_029268495.1 Gracilibacillus sp. | reverse complement strand
TCTACCAAACCAGCAGAGTCTGTTGTATAATTTGTAAGTATGTAAAAAACGGATTTTGATACGTAGCTAAATAATCAATAACATCAGAGTAAAATAAGAATAAAAATCCGAACTATTTTTGAATAGTTCGGATTTCATGTTTCAACCTTATCTTTTTGATAACATATCTTTATTTAGGTTTGTTAATTGAAAATATTGGGTACATCTTAATAGATAATATTTGTAAAGGATGGTGAAAACTATGCTATCACTAGAAATGAAAATAGATGTAATGAGACAAAAACTTTATCAAGCATATGAAAACAACGTGAGTTACGAAGAATTACTTGAATTGTCTGTTCGATTAGACCATCTATTAAATAAATTTCAACAAATAAGCAATCAATCCAACATAGCCTTAGAACCCGCTAATTAATCCAATTATTCTAGCGGGTTCATTCTTACAGTAGTTGCATTGTGGTAATACAAGTCGGATCATCATCAAATGTGGATAACTCTGCTTTAGCTTCCTTATCGTGATAAGAAATTGTTACATAAAATTTCTCATTCCTAGGTAACCATATATCAATAAATCCATTATTGAATGATGTCATTTCTTTATCAACTATTATGTTGCCATCAGCATCCTCTATATAAACATCAAATGTAGTATCAGTAAGTTCACTTTGACATCCTGTTAAACTATGATAGGTACATGGATGTGTCGCATTTTGAAATGGCGCAATAGACAGAAAGAACTCCTCTTCAGGTAAATCGTATGCCATCGTTTCATTGTCTTTCTCCACTATTAATTGACTAGCATTCACAGAAGCGGAGGTAGCCTCAAGCTGATCTGTACTGTATTCATGAATCATTGTTTTGACTTCTTCATCTGATAGAGATGTTTCCTCATTACTACAACCAACCAATCCAATCATACAACTCATTGTTAATAATACCATCCATTTTCTCAACATTCATCACTCCTTCATTATAATGAAAAGCAAAAGCATACATATCCTTTTTTCTTACGCTATTATAACATTAGTAGAATTTGATATTCCATTTTCTTTTCACTAAAAAACGATTATAGTTATATGTACGAGTTTGGTTATTCCGTTAAACAACTTATCGATTTACGCGATATAATGATTGACTTGTACTTACATATTGTATAAAGTTTTAATCGGGAAGCAATAAAAAAGCGTATTTATAAAAGGAGATATAACTATGGGAAAACGAGCAATTCAAGAGAGGTTGCTTGCACATTATTCATTTCGAGATGCAAATAATATAGGGGAAGACATCTCAGGGAATGGAAATGATGCAATAGCAAAAGGAGAAATGAAACCGTTTGTAGAAGAGGTTGATGGCAAGTATGCTGTAACATTACATGGAGGTCAGAACGGAACTTCTTATTTAGAACTTCCTCATGATTTATTGAAAAATGTCAGTGATAATACTGGTATAACGGTGACGACTTGGATTTATTTAAGAAAAGGTGAAAATGTATGGGAACGAATTTTTGATTTTGGTAAAGGACCAACTGGACCGTACATATTTTTAACTCGAAATTTTAGAGGTGTTTGTTATACGGAGACAGATCTTGTTGCAGATGCCGGAAAAACATTTGCTAGTGGTGAATGGGTGCATGTAGCAATGTCTGTGACAGGAACAGAGACAGGAACATTAAGTAGTGCAGGACCTGTGATTTATGTGAATGGAGAAATTGTTGCAGATGGCTCTATTAGTCAGACATCTAGTGGAACATACAAACAACTAAGACAATGGTTTGATACATTTAAAACGGAATCAAATTATTGTAACAACTATATCGGAAGATCCCAACATGCAGCAGACCTTGACCTCTATGGATCTTTAACTGATTTTAGAATATATGAACAAGGGTTGACGCAAGATGAAGTAATTGAAGTGATGTGTGAATCGTTAACAGACCAAGAGATTGTCGCATTAGCAAAGGACAAATATTTACAATCACCAATTACGGTTATTTCACGGGATATTGAGCTACCAAGTCAATTAATGGGGAACAAAGTCAGTATCAATTGGAAGTCTAGCAATGCAGATGTTATCACAGATCATGGTGTAGTAGGTGATGTGTCTAGAGTCTATGGTGTTAATTTAATCGCCTATTTACAAAAAGGTGATGCTAAAACAGAACAAACTTTTCCTGTAACAGTATTGCCACAAGGAATGCCATCACATCATATTACAGTAGATGGAACGAAAGAAATTGCATCTGTAAGTGATGTGATGTATGGCTTATTTTATGAAGATATTAATAATGCAGCAGATGGTGGTATTTATGCAGAGTTAGTTCAAAACCGTTCTTTTGAATCATTTGCATTTGACACATATTCTCATGCTTCAGGTGCTTGTGGTTGTTCCACAGGAAGAAATCATGTGCCACTTCATGCGTGGTATGGAGATGTGGATAAAGTCATCGTACAAAATGAAGGTGGATTAAATGACTTTTTTCGTGTAGCTGATCAAGAGGTTAATAGTCATTATATTACAATGCCAAGTGGTGTAACAATAATAAATAAAGGATTTAATGATTCTAATCATTATTGTGCAATGGCAATTAAAGAGAACGAGCTGTATGAATGTACTATTTGGGCAAAAGCAAATGAACAGAGCACACTTACATTACAACTTCAAGATGAGAACAATCTCCCGATAAGCAATGCCATTACAGTGGAAGTAGATGGGAATAACACGTGGAGTAAATATGGAGTCGAAACAAAGCTTACTTTTAAAGGAACGAAGACAACTTTCGGTCAACTAGCATTGACAAGTGATGGAGAAGTATCGATTGATTTCGTCTCACTAATGCCGCAAGATGTATGGGGAGCAAAAGAAGAAGAACACTCAGAGACGGCAAACAAAAATTACTTAGCGAATCCCAATTACCGTTTGCGAAAAGACTTAGTAAACGCACTTGTAGAGTTACATCCTAAATTCTTACGTTTTCCAGGTGGCTGTATTTCGGAAGGTTCTTACATTTGGGAGAATGTGTATGAATGGAAAGATTCCGTTGGCAGAGTGGAATTACGTAAAGAGAATTTTAACGTATGGGGTTACATGATGACGATGGGACTCGGTTATATGGAGTACTTCCAATTAGCAGAAGACCTTCATGCAGTGCCATTGCCTGTTATGGCTTGTGGTGTATTATGTCAAGCGAGATCGAATTATGTACATCCAGCAGGTGGTGAATTAAGAGATTATTATGTAAAGAGCTTTACGGATTTAATCGATTTTGCAATAAGTACAGATTTTGAGCAAAATGAATGGGCACAAGTGAGAAAAGAAATGGGGCATGAACAACCATTTGATTTACATTACTTAGGCGTTGGAAATGAGAATTGGGGTATAGAATTCTTTGCTAACTTTGAATACTTCAAAATGAAAATAGATCAGTATATGGAAGAAAATTACCCTGGATATGAATTACACATCATTTCTACAGTTGGTGCGCAAGCAGATGATGATGCATATCAAGAAGGATGGAAATTTTTAAGTGGTAACTTCTCTGGAAATCATCAAGTTACCTTTACAGATGGAAAGAAAGAATTTGAAGAAGAGATGACATGGTATACACATCAACCGAATTACATGGATACAATAGCGGATGAACATTATTACCGTTCAAATGAATATTTACTTCAAAATGTGGATCG
>JAJUGF010000242.1 GCA_029268495.1 Gracilibacillus sp. | reverse complement strand
ATTACTTGTTGTCTGCTTTTGTCCAGAAGAAACTGTACGTTTTTTCCATTTCATTATATCCCTCTTTCTTTTCTATGATAATGATAGTATGGATAAATGAATGAAATACATACTTATTTTAATCCAATTCTGGAAAGATGGAAAAAGCGCGCAATTCTCTTACTACACGTGAAATTGGCAGACCAACAACATTATAATAATCTCCCACCATTTCCTTCACAAACATCGCTCCAAGACTTTGGATTCCATATCCTCCTGCTTTATCATATGGTTCCTTTGTAGTTACATATCTATCAATTTCTTCATCTGATAACTCCCAAAACGACACTTCTGTACATTCGACAAATGCTCGTTCATGTGCGCTATTACGAATATATACTCCTGTATAGACATGATGTGTGTGACCACTCAGACTTCTTATCATGTCTTTTGCCTCTGTCTTGTTAGAAGGCTTCTCAAAAATGGTCTGATTGTAGCTAACAACCGTATCTGCAGCTAAAATGACTTCTTTCTCATTGTCTAGTGAAATCTTTTTATTTTTCATTTTTGCAAGCTCACTTACTTTTTCTATTGGATTATTACCCGTTACAATCGACTCATCTAGATCTGGAATACGAATATGATAGGATAGTTGTGCTAGTCTTAATAATGCTTGTCTTCTTGGGGATGATGAAGCCAAAATCAACTTATTTTCCATGTTTATATTCTCCTTCTATTTTACCATTTTCGCTAAATCATTACTTTCTTTAACAAAATTAAAGAATTATTCGATATAGTGTGTACATTACGTTTTATTTGTTCTATATTTAGAATATACACTATTTAAAAAAGGTTGAGATTCCTATGAAAATAAAGTCGCATAAATCAAAAATATTTTTACTTTTTTCTAATCAAAAAGGACTTACTTTAGTCGAATTACTTGCATCTATTGTCATACTATCTATTATTATTGTCACATTCACTACTTTTTTTATTCAATCTGCGAAAACAACTTCTATGTCTAGCGATATCACGGATGCAACCTATGTTGCTCAAACAGAAATGGAAGAGATCTATCATCTGAGTACAACCACAACATATGACGACACAATACAACAATTAAATCAAAAATACGAACAATGTGCCAATGATGTAACAAATCTATGTACAACAATCGATGGATATCATGTACAAGTGACTTTTTATGATAGTGCAGATGTGATAGACACAGCGACAACTTTACTCAAAAATGTACTGATACAAGTTCATAATAGTTCGAATAAATTGGAAGCACAAATGGAAACAAAATTACTTTGGGACAAGTAGAAGGTGACAAAATGTATAAGAATGAAAAAGGAATTACATTAGTCGAATTACTCGCAGTCCTCGCAATCATGTCTGTCGTGATTGCTCTAATTAGCTCTGTCCATTTATTTGGTCAAAGACAATACATAGATCAATCCGAGACAATCGAGCATCAGAGTGAAGTGAGAGTTGCAGTGTCTCAAATAACAAAAGATATACGAAAAGTAAGTAAAGATGCTGTCAATATAGGAACGAACCAATTTGTAATTGGAGATAATGCATATACATTAGAGGCTACGAAAATAAAAAGAAATGACATTGTTATTAGCGAAGAAATTAGTGATTTTTCTATGTCCTTCGATGAGGATAAAGGGAGAATTGACCTAACTATTACTAGCTTAGCTGATAATAAGGGAAATCAACATTCGATAAGCACTTCCATTTACTTAAGAGAGTAGGTGATATGAATGAACAAAATAAATAATGAAAAAGGTGCTGCGTTATTATTGGTCCTTCTTGCATTGACTGTGCTTAGTTTACTCGGGTTAGCTATCGCTGGTACAAGCCTTGCTAACATTAACTTAACTACAGTCGATCGTGAGCAACAAGCAACCTATTATATTGCAGAAGGTGGATTAACATTAGCATTAGCAGAAATCGAAGAACTAGTTATGAATATTGATACTACTTCTGAACAAGCTTTTTATACAGAATTAGAAAACCAAATACAACTTTTAAACAATATAGAGTATGCAAGCTTTGAAAAAAACTTCGATGAACAACCTATAGCCAAAATAAACATACAAAAACTTTCAGCAGAAGACAAAGGTACTTACTTAATTGAAGCAAAAGGAGAAATTGATAAGCTATCTTATACACTAAATACAACGAAGCAAATCACATGGACTGGTCATGATTCTACTCTTCCACCCATTTATGATAATGCTTTATTATTTGTTAAAGAAAGTGTGCATATAAATGGTGGAACTTTTCTAACTGGAGATATATACCTTGATTCAACTAAACCTAATACTTTTGTGATAGGTAAAGATGGTGGCGGTGTTAAAAATGGCTCCATTTACGTTCCACAAGAGGGCATTAATAATGTATTAAGTTATCCAGTTGGAGAATACGGAGAGCCTCTTCCTCCTATTAAAGAAATGGAAAAAAGTTTTTATTGGGAGAAATATGATCAGTTAATAGAGAGTTTCCCCTCATTCCCATCTGCTCCATTTGCTGAGAATGAAACAATTGGAGATCAATATAATCGGTATAAAATTATAGAAAACCACAACTTTGAAGCTACTAGTTGGCAAGCTGATAATTATGTATTGAGTCTTGATAATGATATTGCCTTCAATAATTTCAATGTAGATCAGGATATTGAGATTGATATTGATACAAATAATCAAGATAGGAATATTATCGTAAATAATATGAATCTTTCAAATGCTCACATTACTATTCTTGGTAGTGGAACAGTGAACTTTTATGTGGAAAATAAATTAAATTTTTCTAATGCTACTTCAACTATCAATAATAATGGTGATATATCTAAAGTGAACTTTTATGTAAAAGGTGAAAATAATGAAGTGAATATTAGCCAAGGTACACAAGTATATGGATCTATTTTTGCAAAAAATGCGAACTTCAATTTTAATTCTGGTGGAGGATTTCAAGGGTTTATTGTTACTGGAGGAAATACAGTAAATTTCGGGGATGGTACTTACTCCAATCTATTCTTAATCGCTCCGAATGCAGATGTGAATTTAGACAGTGGAGCTAATATTAAGGGTACTCTTGTCATTAATAAATTTAATGGATTTAATGGCGGTACATTAACATACCAAGAGAAAGATTTATCCAAATTCCCTTTTTAAAACCTTTACAGGAACTATTTATGCATAATTAATTATCATATCTATCAATGGGAGGTACATCATGGCACTCAGACAAAAGAAGAAATTAGGTGATGTCTTAAAAGAACATAAGCTCATCACAGAAGAGGAAATTTTAACCGCATTACAAAACAAACAAACCAAACAAAAGCTTGGAGATGCGCTTGTAGAACAAGGATTTATTACAGAAAAACAACTAATGGAAGTATTAGAAATTCATTTATCAATTCAAAGTGTTTCCTTATATAACTTCCCTGTTAATGTTCAATTAGTTGAGATTGTAGATAAACAATTTGCACGAGATAACATTCTTATACCAATTCAGAAACAAGAAAATATATTAACAGTTGCGATGAATGATCCATTGGATTATTATGCGATTGACTTTTTGGAATTATCTACAGGATTTATTATCAAGCCTGTCATTGCGACGAAAGACGATATACTTCAAGCAATAAATAAATACTATGATTTAGATAGCAATTTTGAACAAACGGATTCTGTTGAT
>JAJUGF010000241.1 GCA_029268495.1 Gracilibacillus sp. | reverse complement strand
TATGCGGCAATGTCAGGTGGCAAATAATGTTCAATAAATGATTTTGTCACTTCGATGTTGGAAAACGTTTCTTTGAAGAACTTGTCGTGCGGATTGTGGACAGACATGTGGATTCACCTATTTCGTTATAGTGTGATGCGATATGCGAATGTATGTTCTATACATACTATACAACATGCCTCACAATCTGTATAGCTATTTCAAGTAACTTTACATTTAATTTACAATATACGTAATTCTTAATTCTTTATCACATTTAACAAGAGAAATACTTACTATTTATCTGCCATTATTCTTAATCGATAACTATTCTTCGCTGTTTCTCCTAATTGATCTAATAAATTGTAATTTGCATATGCTCCTATAATTGCCCCAAACCCAGGAATCATTTGAAATAATTTTACTAAATCAATATAGTCCCTGTATTCTTGTTGAAATGTACGCCAATCCATATCCATCACTTTATGCTTTTCTTCTGCCCAGTTTTTCAATAAATGATACGTCTCACGCTTTTTGTTATCATTTGAGAATGCTAATTGAAATACATGTAGTAAATATAGTCTTTCTTCATATGTGGAAGTATCATGACCATAAATTGTGGCAACTTCAAATAGAAATTTCATCTTAATAGATAACAACAAAGGAAAATCAGCTAATCCTAATAGAATCCCCCCGGCACCTGTTCCTGCCCCTTCTAACATCGCAGTCTTTCGATATGTGACTAGTTTTTGTTCCACAAGCGTCTCTCTTTCTTCTAGAGACAAATCTGGATACACTTGCTTTGTCGTAAAATCTGACCCAACTAATGTTGCTTTTATCATTTGTTTCATTGCTTCTGTAACTGTTTGGTGTGCCTTCTCAGGTATCATTCCATTGATTTTATCTTGTGCTTTTTTTGACCATTGCTTCCATACATTATTATTTTTTAAAATTTGTAGTTCCCATTTCAATAGTTCTTGGTATGCTTTTTGTTCATACGCATTCATCGATTTGTAGCATCCTTTCTAACAGTTGTATCTTTATATACGTGTGAACCTTAAGAATGTTCCAATAAAATACACGAATCGTATGTTTCTTGTTTCTTTGTGCAAACTAATTCAAATGAAGGAGGCTTCGTTTATGATAGAAGATTTATTAATTGTTGTTGGACGAATTATTACGATTTTGCCATTATTACTACTTATTACATTATTTATGGGAAAGAGAGCAATCGGAGAGCTACCAGTCTTTGATTTCCTTGTCATTATTACTTTAGCATCTGTTGTTGGGGCAGATATCGCGGACCCCAACATTCATCACTTGCCAACAATCATTGCAGTCATTGCAATTGGCTTACTTCAAAAAATTGTTTCCCATCTAAAATTAGCTAATCGAACAATTGGGCGTTTTTTAACATTTGAACCAACCGTTGTCATCACAAACGGATTGCTCCTACACAAGCAATTAAAGAAAATAGGATATTCTGTAGATAATATTTTAGAAATGTTAAGGGACAAAGATGTATTTGATATAAGTGAAGTAACATTAGCCATCATTGAAGCAAATGGCTCTCTTACTGTATTAAAAAGGCCTGAGTTATTAACTGCAACGAAACAAGATATTGGAAAACAAACAGCCTTTTCCCCCATCGCTTATCCTGTTATTTTGGAAGGGACCATTTGCACAGATATTCTCACTTTTCTTCATTTAAATGAACAATGGTTAGAAGGGCAGTTAAACCAATACCATTATACACCTAGTGACATCTTTTTCGCTTCTGTTAACGAGAAAAATCAATTACATCTGTGTCCATATACAGTGCCGTCTGAGTCTGTACCACCTATTAGGCATTAATGAATATTACAGTTTAATTACATTTATAAAAAAATGCATTTTTTGAGATTAATAAATCTATAATGTGGTATCTGTACATTATAAAAGCAACATGAAAAAAGACACTTCGCCAAATGGTTACATTAGTCGTCTCAGCTTATTATTAACCTACCAAAATTTTGAGGAGGAATCATGATGAAATGTAAAAGTTGTGATGGAGAAGCTTTAGTTCGTTGTTCCAGTTGTTCAGGTGAAGGGATTGATTATGGTATTCACAAGTGTGAAACATGTGCAGGAGAAGGACAATTAGCATGTTCAGAATGTGAAGGTACTGGTAAAGTAAGCTTATTCAAAAAATTTGGTTCAAAAACCTCTTAATCCAATTGTAGAATATATTCACTTTGAGATAAGACAAGGAGCAGCTATTGGAAATGCCTCTAGCTACTCCTTTTTTAATTTGGTTAAATAGTCCGGAAAATCTGTAAAAATACCTGTCACACCCATTTGAATGAGTTCTTTCATTTCCTTCTCATTATTTACTGTATATGCATGTACCAATAAATGATTGGCTAGAATTTTCTCGACAAAATCTTGATGCAATGATTGGTAATTCACACCGATTCCTATTGCATATTTTTTTATCTCTTTTATCTCTTTCTTCGTCAGTTCTGCACTTTTATTAAACGAATACAATTGGATAAGTGGCAAGCTTGGTTCTAATTTTGCAATGCTTTTTAGCGTTTCATCATTAAATGACTGGATGATTACTCCACCTTCACGATCATTCTGTAGAATGTCTGTTTCTCGTAATACATCTAGGAGAAGTACCTCCAAGCCATTTGCCTGCTTCCATTCAATATAATAATTCACTTCTTGCCCAAACATTTCTATTATTTCTTCAAGCGTCATCAATTGACTAGAGACTGGTTCTTTTTCAGGATGTTGTGTATAAAACCATGTACCTACATCCATCATTTTTAGTTCAGCTAATGTATAGTCACTTACCTTTCCTTTCTTATTTGCCACACGATTCAAATCTTTATCATGAATTGCAACGAGGTGCTTGTCTTTTGTAACATGCAAATCGATTTCTAAATAATCTGCATCCATCTCTTTAGCTAATTGATAGGAACGAGCCGTATGTTCTGGAGCATGTCCAGAAGCACCTCGATGCGCAATGTTCAACACTCGTTCTTTACTTAACAAGCTCTCCTGATTATTAAAACTTGATACAGGCAATGCCTCTTCTTCCTCTGATGGAATAGATGTATACATGATGATTCCGAAAACAAGTGCAACAATTAAAATAGCGATTGTCTTTTTCATTTACTCACCTTTCTAGAGAATTAATTTTAAAATTAATTAAAGGAATTTTGTATTTTATATCGAATATGTTACAAGTGAGGGGATTTTATTTTCTACATGTTACTATACTGGATTTGCACGCATTTGCGTTGTTTGTTAACAAATCTTTATTAATAATTAATATGGAATTAAAACTACTCACTTATACTAATGAAGTACAATCAAGCATATGGTTTCCATGAGTAAATAAATTTGGGGGATTACATATGAAAATATTAATTACAACAGAATGGTATTCTCCTGTGATTAACGGAGTCGTGACTTCTGTTATAAACTTAAAAAAGGAACTAGAGCGCCTCGGCCACGAAGTCAAAATACTCACATTATCAGAAGAAAAAAAATCGTATACAAAAAAGAATATTTTTTACATTAGTTCATTAGGTGTTGGTAAGATTTATCCCGGTGCAAGAATTACTTTGTCCAAACATAATAAATTGCTTCAAGAAATAATTGACTGGCATCCAGACATTATCCACAGCCAATGTGAATTCAGCACATTCAGATTAGCAAAACATCTCTCCAGACAATTACACATCCCAATT
>JAJUGF010000240.1 GCA_029268495.1 Gracilibacillus sp. | reverse complement strand
ATAGAAGGAAAAAATTATTATGTGGAGTCAACTGCGGCATTACGTATTGCTAAACAATTAAAAGGAATGTATCCACTTCTCTATTGCTTTATAATCATTCCTAAACCAATTAGAAATCTTTTCTATCGATATATTGCTAAAAATCGATATAAGTGGTTTGGTAAGAAAGATTCTTGTATGTTACCAACTAAAGGCATGAAGGAACGATTTAAAGAATGAATAATTATCTTTATAAAAAAAACGAACATGTAGGCCATAGTAGACCTGTATGTTCGTTTTTTATTCGCTACGTTATTATACAATTGCTTGTAGCTTTGATTTTTGTTTTAATGTTCTCTTTTTCTTCTCTTTAATGGTGAGACTCTTGCTTCTTCTCTAAATGCTTTGATAATAGAAATGACTATTAGTATTAATATAATCGCAAATGGGAACGCGGCGATTATGGAGGCGGTTTGGAGTGCGCCTAATCCACCTTGCCATAGTAATACAGCTGCAGTACCTGATTGAACAAGTCCCCAAATTACTTTTACAGTCATATTTGGATTTAAATCACCATTTGTTGTTTGCATACCTAATACAAATGTAGCAGAATCCGCTGAAGTAATAAAGAAAGTACTAATTAAAATTACCGCCAAACCTGTCATGATTACAGATAGGGGGAAATTCTCTAATACAGTAAATAGTGCTGTTTCTGTGCCACCATCACTCATAATGCTGGCAATATCAATTCCTTGATTCATCTCTAAATGAATGGCAGATCCACCAAATACACTAAACCATAATGCACTAAATATAGTTGGAACTAATAATACACCAGTAACAAACTCTCTGACAGTTCTCCCTCTTGATACACGTGCAATAAACATACCGACAAATGGTGCCCATGCAATCCACCATGCCCAATAGAAGATTGTCCATCCTTCTAACCATGATGCATTGTCTTCGTTAAATGGAGCCATTCGAAAACTCATCTCAGGTAAATTAGAGATATAGGAACCTAGTGTTGTTGTAAAGAAATTCATAATAAAATTTGTTGGTCCTGTAAATAGTAAAAATAACATTAATAAAATGGCAACAACTACGTTAGTCGTACTTAAATATTTAATCCCTTTATTTAAGCCAGTTAATGCAGATAGCATATATAGTATTGTTACAACAATAATGATAATCATCTGTAAGCTAATCGAATTACTGAAATTAGTTATATATTCGATCCCACTACCAATTTGTTGGGCACCAAGACCAAGTGATGTGGCCACACCAAATACTGTAGCAAATACAGCAATTACATTGATTAATGTACCAAATCCACCATTCATCTTGTCACCATATAGTGGTTTTAATGTACTACTAATTAATCCTGGTTCACCTTTTCTAAATTGGAAGTAAGCTAATGCTAAAGCAATGGTTGCATAAATTGCCCATGGATGGAATCCCCAGTGGAAGAAGCTGTATTGTAATGCAACTCGAGCTGCCTCTGCTTCCGTTTCTGTAGTGTATGGAGGTGTGTGGAAGTGTGAAATTGGTTCTGCTGCTCCCCAGAATACGAGACCAATTCCCATTCCTGCACTAAATAACATCCCGAACCATGTTAAGAAATTATATTCAGGTTTGTCATCATCTTTCCCTAAAACAATGTTTCCGTACTTGGAAACAATTAGGAAAATTGCAAAAATTAAAAATGCTGTTGCTGTTAATAAATAGAACCAACCAAAACGTGTCACAAGAAATCCTTGAATTAACGAGGTTACGTGATTTAGATTCCATTCAGGTAAAGTTTTCTCAGGAATAATTCCCCACAGTATAAATAGTAATGAAATCGCTAATGAAATGTAGAAAACTTTTGATACCTTTTTCATCTTATCATCCTTTCTGTCTTTATTATCAGTGCATTTATACATTACCCTTATTTAAGAGTAATCATGCATTTTTAAAATACAACGTTATCCATCATAACAAAGATATAGAGTGAAAAGCAAATAATATACTTTTAAATAGGATAATTATGGATTTATTTTCAAAAGAAAAGGACTTTCTCTAGGAAGAGAAAGTCCTTATTTAAATTGTACGAATACTACAATACGGATACTGCTGGAAGACAAGTAATCGCACAGAAGCATGATAAATCTACTGTGATACAAATGCCAGTACGCTCTAAATCTTCTACTTTTTCATTATCTAGTTGGTCACAAGGCTCATCACAAGCATTGCTGTCACCATCAAATGCAAGTAATTCTAATACTGCACAACAATCGTCACTAACTTCATTTACGCGGAAGATAAAGCTCTCCACACATTCGAATTTAGTGTTATTGCTACCACCTTGATTAGAGACAACAACACCAGAAGCTTTAAATGGTTTTAATGTTTTTCCGTAAAGAATAAATGGTACAGTATCATATCCATTTGTTGTCGTTGGAGATACTAAATTACGGATAGATTGAGAACAGCTTACATCACAGTGTTGATCTACTACAGCATCTTGAGCGTCTGCAATCGCACGTACCACATCACATACGCAATCATTCGAAGTTATTGGACTTACCTCATCACAATGTCCATGTTTTCCCATAAATATTAACACTCCTTCAAGTTAAGTTTTCGTTAACACTATACTTTATGACATAAGGAGATTTGTGTATAGACGAATGCCATATATAGCATTTATTTTTAGATATTTTGTTTGGAATGTTTGCACATATATGCACTTAAATTAGGCACATATCATACAATGCTATATAGATTTGTGACAATAGGAGGCTAGTATCATGGATTCTGTAAAAGAGAACAATCCATCACCAAAATTATATATTCATCAACCAAAACTACAATCACCCTTCGTACAAATGCAAGGAGTCTTTAAAACTACTACTTTGAATGATGAAACAACTGAAAAAGTATTAGATAAAGAAAAGAAAAGATTTAGAGATATGACTGTTAAGGATAAAGTGGAGTATTTTGCATCGATTCCTGTTCATTTACCACGTGTCAGATGTGAGGTTGTCACAGAAAGAAGAAAATATGTAGGATTCATTCATGGTTATCAAAATAGTATGGTTATGATAAAAACAGCAAGTAAAATTGATGAAGTGGCCGTTCCAATAGATCAAATAAACGAAATAAATATTGTTGGCTTTTAAATCTTTTGTTCCCAAAAATATCGTGAGTCGCATAAGATACTATGGATATATTTTAGATTAGGAAGGAGAAAGAAAATGTCTGATAAAAAGAAAGTAATATATGTGAAGGATTTAGTAATCAAAGCAGATAATGTCATCATAGAATCATCTCATCATCGAGACCCTTTTTTCGGTGGGAGACAGAGAAGGGTTGAAGACGTGGAAGAACAACGTACACATCATCGAGATGAAGAAAGAGACGAACATGAGAATAAGCACAGACACGATCATGATGATCATGAGGAAAAAAAACATGATGATAGACCACCATTTTCTTGGTTATAATGTTTCATAACTACATGAAACGGGTATATTGTTGTATAACAATATAACAAAGGAGAGGGTGTAACATGGGTTATATCATGCCAATTGATAATTATCAATACCAGAAATATCAAGAACGTGTTACGAAAGAGGAGAAAGACCCTTTTCCAATTGAAAAATTGTACCCGATTCCGTTTCAACAACAATATCATTATAAAAATACAGAAGAAGAGTTTACCCGAAGTAATTCTACACAAGCTGATAACAATGAAATGGAACTTCCT
>JAJUGF010000239.1 GCA_029268495.1 Gracilibacillus sp. | reverse complement strand
CATCACATCCATTTTTTCTAATTGTTTTCTTCGACTTTGTGCTCGCTTAGTAGTAGATGCTCGAACAATATTTTTTTGGATAAAGTCTTCCATCTTTTTGATTTCTGCTTGTTGTTTTTCATATTGTTTCAGTTCTCGTTCATAACTTAGTGCCTTTTGTTCTAAATACTTCGTATAGTTACCATGGAATTTGGTTGATTCATGTCTAGATATTTCGTAGACCATCGTCACTGTCTTATCTAGAAAATATCGATCGTGCGATACGATGACAACGGCACCGTGATAATTCGTAATATAGCCTTCTAACCATGTTAATGTTTCGATATCTAAATGGTTTGTCGGCTCATCTAGTATTAAAATATGCGGCTTTGTTAAAAGTAATTTACCAAGAGCAAGACGTGTCTTCTGTCCTCCACTTAATGTAGCGATAGAAGTTCCCCACATCTCTTCAGGGAAATTCAAGCCATTCAATACAGATTTGATTTCTGCTTCGTATTGATAACCTCCAGCAAGTTTGAATGCTTCTTGTTTTTGATCATAGCTTAATAGTAATTGTTCATACTTTGTACTATCTTGTAAAAAGTCAGGGTCGCCCATTTTTGCTTCCATTTCGCGTAAGTTTTTTTCTTCCTTTATGAAATGTTCAAATATTTTTAGCATTTCATCCCAAATGGTTTCAGATGAATCAAGACCTGTATGTTGTGCGAGATACCCCATTGTTATGTCTTTAGGTTTATGAATTTCTCCCTCATCATAATTTAGTTGACCAGAGATTATTTTTAATAATGTCGATTTACCTGCACCATTACGCCCAACAATCGCAATTCGATCATGTTGTTTAATTTCCAATTTTATATTTGATAAGATCAGCTCCGCGCCGAATCTTTTGGTTACATTATTCGCTTGTAAATAAATCATTCGTTTCACCTCATTGATGTAAGTGTATCTTATTATTACGGGAATCTGCAAGAGGGAAGGCATTGAATTTTATTAGGAAAGATACTCGTTCGTGAATTATTTCACGACTTTTTTGTTGATATCTGTTACAATGGAAGTAAGTAAAAACATTCACAAACCTATATGGAAATAGAGTAAGGGGAATGAAAAATGGTAAATAACAAAATTCCACAAGCAACGGCCAAGCGATTACCTTTATATTATCGATTTTTAAATAATTTACACATTCAAGGCAAGGATAGAGTTTCTTCAAAAGAATTAAGTAATGCAATGAAAGTAGATTCTGCGACTATTAGACGTGATTTCTCCTATTTTGGTGCATTAGGTAAGAAAGGCTATGGATACAATGTGGATTATCTACTTGGTTTTTTCCGTAAGACATTAGACCAAGATGAGAATACTCCAGTTGCATTGATCGGTGTAGGTAATTTAGGTACTGCATTTTTGAATTATAACTTTACCAAAAATAATAATACAAAAATTGAAGTAGCATTTGATGCAGATCCAAGCAAAGTAGGGAAGTCTATTGGTAAAATTGAAGTCCATCATGTCGATGACTTGGAAGCGCATATTGGAGATATACAAGTGGCGATTTTAACAGTACCTGTATCTGAAGCGCAACCAATGACAGATCGATTAATACAATCTGGTGTGAAAGGTATCCTTAACTTTACACCTGCACGTATTACCGTTCCAAATGATGTGCGCGTACACCATATTGATTTAGCAGTTGAGCTCCAATCGCTAGTATATTTTATGAAACATTATCCATTAGATGTAGAATAAAAACAAAGGCACTCACCAATAATAGGTGAATGCCTTTATTTTTTCTCCTTTTTCTGAGCTTTTTTTATTGCACGATGCAATCTTACTAATCGAATGGCTAGTACAAAATCCATTGTTGCAAAAAAAGCTAATAGAATCGTGAAAAAGTTAAATATAGTTTCTTCTACTGATTGTATTGCAATATAGGTAAATAAGATACCTAATCCAAAATACAGAAATGCAGTAGTAAGTGGCGAGAATCTCATTATTTAATAGCCCCCAAGTAATATAAGCTGTAATTGTTCCATCAATTGTTCTACTTGTTCTGGATCAAGCGATAATTGTGCAATAACGGCCATTGTGTTCATCGACATATGGACAATAATAGGTACAATAATCTTCTTTGTTTCTACATATAAAAAAGCAAATACAGTTGCTGCAGCAATATATGTTAACAGATGACTGAAATCCATGTGTAATACCGCAAATAAAACACCTGAAATGATGGCAGAAAAGAAGAAATTCATTCTTTTATATAAAGAACCGAATATTGCCTTCCTGAATACTAATTCTTCTAATATAGGACCAAGAATTGTGATGATAAGAAGAAATACAGGTATTTCACGAGCCACTTGCATTAAGACTAACGTGTTCTCAGAAGCTGTATCTACACCGATAATGAATCGTTCAATAACAGAAGAGACCCCTTGTGCAATCATGACTAGGAAAAAGCCTAATATAGACCATAATATAATTTGGCCGATACCTTTTTCTCGTGCTTGGAAAAAATCACGTATTTCACTTTTCAATAGTAAAAGCGAAATAATGACAGCAATCCCAAATACAACGATATTCCATATTACCGTAACATATGGCAAGTTATTAATATCTATTATCTTAGTTAAGTAATAAGGAAGAACTGTAGCAAATTGTGCTAATACATAAGTAAGGATGATAATCATATACTTCTTTGGCAAAGTTTAACGACTCCCTTTATTTTATTTTTTCTATACATGATACGTATTTTAACACAAATCATGAATGAAATTGAAATGGTAAGACTATGTATAGAAGAGTGTTGTTTATATTTATGACGTAATGAAGTACATCTTTGCATGTATGTCATTTTTTTAGAAAAATTTCATAGTAAATACTTGCAAAAAAAAGTACTTTTCATTATTATAATAATTGTGTTAGCACTCTTGTATAGTGAGTGCTAAAGAACAAAAATTAAATGTAGATATCAAGGAGGTTTATAACCAATGCTTAAGCCATTAGGTGATCGTGTTATTATTGAAGTTGTAGAGCAAGAAGAGAAAACAGCGAGTGGAATTGTTCTTCCTGATTCTGCGAAAGAAAAACCACAAGAAGGTAAAGTTGTAGCTGTAGGTTCTGGTCGTGTGACAGACAACGGCGAAAAAATCGCTCTAGAAGTGAACGAAGGCGACTTAATCATTTACTCTAAATTTGCAGGTACTGAAGTGAAATATCAAGGTAAAGAATACTTAATTCTTCGTGAAAGTGATATTCTAGCAATTGTAGGTTAATTGCTTCTCGAAGTGAATTTTGGATAAATAGCATAAATCGAAATTTTCTAAGGAGGTTTTTTTAGAATGGCAAAAGAAATTAAATTTAATGAAGATGCTCGTCGTTCCATGCTACGAGGTGTTGATACATTAGCAAATGCTGTAAAAGTAACATTAGGACCAAAAGGCCGTAATGTTGTATTAGATAAAAAATATGGTTCTCCATTAATTACAAATGATGGTGTAACAATCGCAAAAGAAATCGAATTAGAAGACAAATTTGAGAACATGGGTGCAAAACTTGTTTCTGAAGTAGCTTCTCAAACAAATGATGTTGCAGGTGACGGTACAACTACTGCAACAGTTTTAGCACAAGCAATGATCCAAGAAGGTCTTAAAAACGTTGCTTCTGGTGCGAATCCAGTTGGCGTTCGTCGTGGTATCGAGAAAGCTGTTACTGTAGCTACAGAAGAACTACGT
>JAJUGF010000238.1 GCA_029268495.1 Gracilibacillus sp. | reverse complement strand
TCCCTCACAATTGGATGCATACAAAAGAAACAGGAAATCATTCTTTTCGTATGAAAATAACAAGTCGGAATTTGATGCTTGTATTTAAAGATTCAGATAAACCCACATTTGGGACAGCAGAAGTTTATGTAGATGGGGAGAAGTTAAAGACATTAGATCCACATCAAGTAAACTGGACACATTGTCATGCGACACTATTATATGATTATGAAAAAAGTGAGCAACATGAGATCGAGATAAAAATGCAAGAAGAAGATAAACAGTTTACTATTTTAGGTTTTGGTTATACGCCATAAACAAAAAAAGTATTAGCCATTCATTTGACTAATACTTTCCTTTTGCTTATTCATCTAATTCATATCGTCCACGTTCATCTCCAAAATACCTATTGTAGCGGAGTTTGAACTTTTGAAAAACATAACTTACAATTACCTTTACTATTGCGTATCCTGGAATCCCTAATATAATTCCGATAATTCCAAATAAGTTACCTGCAATGAGTAAGACTAGGATAATGGTTAATGGGTGTATTTGCATTGTTTTCCCCATAATATTAGGGGAAACAAAATTTCCTTCAAGGAATTGAACTGCAACCCATACAATAGCTAATTTCAGTAGCATAAATGGCGAATCAACAATTGCAATAATTGCTGCAGGAATGATTGCGATGGTCGGACCGAGATATGGTACAACACTTGTTACAGCAGCAACGATAGCTAATGTGAATGCATAGTCTAAACCAATGATGAGATATCCAATGAACAATAGTATCCCAATGACAGATGCAACAATGATTTGTCCCTGAATATAAGAACCGACTTGTGTATCCATATTAGAAAGAATGGAACGAATGTCTTTTCTGAAAGCAGGTGGAAATAATTTAAGTATGAAGTGTTTGAATTTCTCTCCATCTTTTAATAAGAAAAATAGTACAAACGGGAATGTAACAATAGTAACAACTGTATTTGTTATTGTACTTGCAATATTTTGTATTCCTTTAAAGCCGTTTGAAATAAATCCGCCGATGATTTCAGGTAGTTCACTGAATCTATCCATAAACCATCTATATCCGTCATCGTAATACGGACCTAAGAAGGAATTTTGAATCCATGTCTTTGTCCCTTCACCTAGTTGATTTAAGTAACTCGGAAAATTCTCGACAAGGCTTTTCACCTGTGATTCAATTGCCGGTGCACTTAGTAAGATAATCCCAGTTAACACACCACTTATACTGAGGATTAGTAATATAATTCCCCAAATTCTTTTGATTTTTAGTCGCTCTAATAAATCTACAATTGGATTTAATAAGTAATAAGCGATAAATGCTAGAATAATTGGTGGTGCCAACGTACTTAAAATAATTTGAATGGGATTGAAGATAAAGGAAACCTTTGTATAAATAAATATGGTTATACCAATCAAGATGAGGAAGACTAGAAAATAAAAGATATTTTTCCCACCTAGAAATTTCAAAAAACGATCTGATGAATCCATTTATACAACTCCTATACATATAATTGATGGAAATGTCATTATTTCCCTCAATTATATAATAAATATATGAGGAATACCAACTTGATTGTACATAAAATCTAACTATTTCGTTTCAATCAGCTAGAATATTAGATTCTAGGAAATGCTGTCGTATATGCATATGGATGTGTTCGATTTTGAAGGAAATCATTTATAATCATTGCAGCAGCTACAGAGTAACATGTTCCATTTCCACCGAATCCTAATGCAAAATATTTATTTGGATTCACTGGGTCCTGTCCAATGAAAGGTAATCCGTCTTTAGACACACCGAAAACCGATTGCCATGTATGATCTATTTCTGCTTCTAAATCAGGATAATAGTTTTTCACAGATTGTAATAATTGTTCACATGTTTCTTTTATTTCTTTATGTGAAGATAAATCTGCTCCGCGCTCATCCCTTCCACCAGCGATTAAACGATTTTCCTCATTCACACGGAAATATAAATAATCTGTCGCACTATCCCAAATCATTTCTTTATTCCCCCATAATGGCACTTGAAGTGGTTTTGTAACGAAGGAATAGGTTGTATTTCGTTTCGCCATTTCTTCAATTGGTTTGTACATATCTTTGGCATAACCAGTTGCTATAATAAGGTTTTCACATGTAATCTTATGGCCATTTGCTGTATACACACAGAATTGGTCACCTTCCACTATTTTCTCAACATTACATTCATGATAAATAGGTATACCTTTGTTTAAATTAGATTTATGAATCGCTTGTACCATTTTAAATGGATTGAGGCCTGCGTCATTTCCAGTACGGATGGCGCCATATGCATGTATGTTGTAGTCATTTTTCAATGTTTCTTCTGTTAACCATTCACATGGAAAGGAGTGATTGGTTAACATGGCATAATTATTTTTCATACTAGCTAAGTCATCTTTTTCTTTTGCTAAGTAAAGACTGTGTGTGAGTGAGTAACCAATGTCATCAGGTAGTTCAGCAACAATCGAATCTAATTGATTCATTGCATCAATACTTAGTTGATAGAAATCAACCGCCTTTTTCTCCCCATGTTTCTTAGCCATATCATGTAATAACATATCTGAATTGTATTGAATCATACCAGTATTTCCCCAACTTGAACCATATCCAGGAATAGCTTTGTCTACTACCATTACTTCTCGTCCTGATTTTCCTAGAATATGTGATAATAGGGCACCTGTCATCCCGCCACCAATAATTAACGTATCTATGCAAACATCTTTTTCTAGTGTAAGATATGTGGTATCTTTCTTTGTTTCATCCCAATACAAATCGCCTTTATGTAATTGCATCATTATCCCTCGTCTCTTAATCATAAATAATCATCTATTTTTTTCTATATAGTTCTACCCCTTTATATAGCCTTCATAACCTAAAAAATAATTCGAGTTTGTATCCATTTTTACTTCAATAAGATTACAATTAAGTAAGTGTGATATATTAAGAAGAGTAGGATAATTAGATGAAGAAAATGAGGGAAATTATGACAACAAGCAACTTTTCAAAATATCAATTAAGTCCAAAAATCGAAGAAGCATTGATTGCAATTCATTATACGGAGCCAACGGAAGTGCAACAGAAAGTCATTCCAAAAGTATTAGAAAAAAAAGATGTAATTGTCAAATCACAGACTGGAAGTGGCAAAACAGCTGCATTTGCGATACCTACATGTGAAAATATTGTGTGGGAGGAAAATAAACCACAGGCAATCATTCTCACACCAACTAGAGAATTGGCTGCTCAAGTATGTGAAGAGGTTACAAGTATTGGTAGATATAAGCGAATAAAGGCAGTGCCTGTTTATGGTAAAGAGCCCATTCATGTTCAAATAAATCAATTAAAACAAAAGACACATGTAGTTGTTGGTACACCTGGAAGAATGGTAGATCATTTAGAGAGAGGTACACTTGATGTCAGTCATGTCAGCTATGTCATTATAGATGAAGCAGATGAAATGTTAAATATGGGCTTCATTGATACAGTAAATGATATATTACAACAATTACCAACAGAACGTGTAACAATGTTGTTTTCAGCAACATTACCTCCTGAGATTGAGCAGTTGTCCCAACAATATATGAAATCTCCAGAAAAAATTGAAATATCAACAAAAGTAACTACAGATACGATTTCGCATGCCATTGTCCATGTGGAAAAATGGGACAAATTAGAAGTTCTTAAAGACATGACGATTGTAGAAAATCCAGAT
>JAJUGF010000237.1 GCA_029268495.1 Gracilibacillus sp. | reverse complement strand
TCATTTTCTCTTTATTAATTATGATGGGTATTGTCGTTAGTTTTATTTGTATTTATCTGTTTCCTCTCATGGTATCCTACAAGCTTTCTATAAAAAATATTATTAAAAATGCTTTTCTTTTTTCTATCATGTATTTTCCTACAACACTCGTTTCGTTTACGTTACTTGCATTATCTATTTACATTATTTTACTTGTCCCTATTATGGTATTCATATTGGTTAGTCCTGTTGCATCTATCATTTATCGTTTATGCAATCGTTCCTTTAGCAAAGTTTCTGTGATGTTACATACAAAAACCGCAAAAGTTGACGTACATTCATGAAACAGGTAAGACAAAGTGAAAATAACACTCCTACATATAACAAAACAATCCGAACGAAATAAAGTTCGGATTGTTTGATGACTAAAACCTCTGTTAGTGTATATATAAAGAATCTCGATATTCTTTTGGTGTTTTTCCTGTGACTTTTTTAAAAAAACGAGTAAATGAGTGCGCAGATACATAACCAACAGATACACATACATCTTTAATCTTCAAATCTCTTCTCTCTAACAATTCCTTTGCTCTTTTTATTCGACATCTTTCAATATACTCAGATAAATTAATACCTTTTTCTTGTTTGAAAAAATGAGATAAATAGGATGGATTAAAATAATGAATTTCAGCTAGTTTGACTAAGGACAAATCTTCACTTAAATGTTGTTGAATATACTGACAGATTGTTTCAATTACATGTGTGGCACGATCACGTTCATCTTTTTGATTATAATCAAATAACTGTTTAGCAACTATTCTTAAATAAGCAAAACCTTCTTCAATAGATGCATGCTCATCCAAATCTAAAAGTAACTCGAATTGATTAATGACATGATGCCACCCACGTTGGTTAACATAAGAATATAATAATAAACCAACCCTATAATATATCTCTTTCATTTCATGCATATTTCCATTGGAGAGTTCTGTATCTATTAGTACATCTAATTCTTGTAAAAACGCTTCTCTACGATTTGCTTCTACGTGTCCAAACATCATTTCTAATTTATAGTTGGTTGATGAATAATCATAATTTGTAGAGATACTTTTTGTATCTTGATCATCTTTTAATATTGTAGGAACATTATTATTTATTTTCATTTGCTGTATCTGCCGTAATTGTTCATATTTATCTGGTACTTCAGACCAACTACTAAAATTTGAGCTGATAACAAATGATAGAACTAACTCATGTGAATACATACACTCTTGTTGAAGAAGCTCGAGTGTTCCTTCTATATATTTAGGTAAATGATCATGTAATGAGTGATTTTCCGCTTCTGTATCTTGAATAAACCAAATTAAATCACTATAACGATCAACAATCTCCATATTTAACAGTTTATCAGACATGTAATCATTCCACTTAGCTCTTACATATGTTTGTATTTCATTTTTCGTCGTATATGTTGCTCCTTTTGGGTATGTCAGTCTACCATGGACAAGCAAAACATCTCTTGACGGATTTAATTTGATATGAAAGTTATGAAATTCATTAATTAAGTCTTCTTGACGAAAAGGAGTGTTTATTTTCTTTTGTAACACATGTCTAAGGTATTCTGATTGTTCCATAAATTGATATGCATCTTTTTGTTCACGTGATTGTTCTACTAATTTGATTTGTTCAAATTGTTGTTGGATCTTTTGAATCATTGCCTCAATTACTTCTATTACTTTGTCATAACCTTCTGTTTTCAATAAATACTTTACATCGTCCATTTGTATCGCTTGATATGTGTAATCAAAATTACTGTGTCCTGTTAAAAAGACTACTTTGCACTTTGGCCAATAACTATGGACATGTTTAATAAGTTCGAGACCATTCATGCCAGGCATTGCGATATCTGATAAGATAATATCTATCCTTGTCCGTTTCATCCACTGCAGAGCTTCAGTACCAGAGTAAGCTTTATATACATCTAATTGTTCTGGCATATAATTACTAAATACTTCGTATAATCCATCAGTAATAATTTCTTCATCATCTACAATAAGTAGTCTATACATTCGAACCAATCCCTTCTGCATGTATTCGAACTATGACTTTTAATCCATTCCACTCACTTTTTTCAAAATGTAATCCGCTTTTCTCTCCGAATGTTAAAGCAATTCTTCTATGAATGTTGATTACACCTGTTGTCTCTTGCTGTGCATCTGTATCCTTTACATAATCATTCAATGCTTTCAGACTATTTTCACTTAGCACGTTACCATTATCCTCGATTATGATACAAATGTAATTTTCTTCTTTTTTAAAAGAAACTCGTAAAAAACCTATCTGCGTCATTTTCTCTAAACTATGTTCAAATGCATTTTCAATAATAGGTTGAATAATTAGTTTCGGTACTTTTACTTCTTCCATCTCTTTAGGTAATTCATCAAATTGAACTTGAATTCTTCTTGAAAAGCGTAATGATTGGATCTCTGTATACATACGTGCATGTTTGATTTCATCCTTTAACGTTACATTACTTTCACCATTACGAGTAATATACCTAAAATATTCCCCTAACATTTTTGTAAACATTTCAATACGCTCTATATCTTCAGTCTTTGCCAATGAATGAAGAATAAAAAAACTATTATATAAAAAATGTGGATTAATTTGTGATTGTAATTGTTTTAATTCTGCTTTTTGCATCATCAATTTTTGTTTGTAATCTTGATCAATTAACCTTTGTAACTTATATAACATTTTGTTATATCGTTCATATAAAAATCCAAATTCATCTTCTTTTTTATGTACAATAATTTCATCTAATATTCCTTCTTCCATACGTTTAAACCCTTTTACAAGTTGCAGCAACGGTTTATGTACAAATGTAAATATAGCATAAGAATAAATAAAAATAGCGACTACTAATGTAATTGCAAATAACCATGCCCATGTACTAAATTTCTTCAGTGGTTTTCTCACAATTTCCTTAGGTATAAAAGAGATGACATATAAATCTAACGCTGGAGAGTAGGATTGATTTATTTGATATGTCGAATCATTCTTAGTAATGAAATCCTTTCGATTGCTTACATGTTGAAGAAGGTCTTTTTCAACTGCTTCTAAATTATCTCCTGAAGACAAGAATAATTCTTCTTGATTAGAATATAAAAATGTTGCACTTTTCGGGTACAAATTAATAGCATCTAACACATCGATCATTTTTTGCTTATCAAGTTCGATTTGTACAACAATATCTGGTTGATTGCTTTGATTCGTACTTATGGAAGCAGCACTAATCGCTAATTGATCACCAATGACACTCATTCGATTGCCATTATAAGTCATCGAGGTCATCACATTCTGATATGTTTTTTCATCCATATCTTGAACCGCATTGACTGCTGAAATGGTTTTACTTATAGAAGGTAAATGAATGTAAATATCTTTTATATATGCATTTGTATTTTTGATCGATGTCAACCGATGGAGCATATCATGGACATGTGACTTTTTCTCGATATTCGTCATCGTATCCCACGTAAATGCAAGTTTGTTCAATTTACTTTCTTGCAATATGTCATATTGTTGTATTTCTAACCATTCAATTTCACGATTCAAATCATCTAAGTAAGATGTTAATTGAACAATAGAGTTTCTTGAAATCTCTTTCGTTGCATTTTGATAACTCCAATTATACAAATAAATACCTAATATCATTATTGGTAAAATAATCATGCAAAACAATACAAGCAGTCTAACAAAAATTGTTTT
>JAJUGF010000236.1 GCA_029268495.1 Gracilibacillus sp. | reverse complement strand
TAGCCAAGCGCTAGCGGGAAAAACAGGCTCTACTCAACATCCGATTAAGAAAGAAAAAACGAAGGATGCTTGGTTTACAGGAATCACTCCATCTTATGTTGTAACGACATGGATAGGGTTTGATGAAGCTACAGAGGCAAACTATATGGATACAAGTAGTGATGCATCTGTAAGATTGACTAAATCTATTTTATCTGAAATCCATAAGCATCAAGAACTAGAATCCGTATTTAAAAAACCAGACGATGTAGATGAATTAGAAGAACCAATCGAAATGCCAACAATTACAGATTTAACTGGTGATGTTCAATTCGGCGGCGTCACATTAGTTAAAGGAAAACTACAATGGACACCATCAGATGATGAGAGAGTTGTGTATCGAATTTACAGACGGAAAGATGAGGAAAAGGAACTGGTTGGAGAAGTAACAGGTATAGGCGAATATACCATCAATCGAGTCAATATTTTTAAGAAGGATATGTATTACGTTGTTCCATACAATTCACTTACAAATAGTGAAGGTACACCATCTAATGCAGTGACGCTTTCATTTGACTTATAAAAACAGAAACTTTATATTTGTTTTTAGGTTATAATAATTACAATTTAGTGAACATTTTTGAAAAATACTATACAGAAAAGCAGTATCATTCTATAGTAGAATAGAATGAAGAAAAAGGGTGGAAATGATGACAATGTTTAATGATACAATTTTAAAAGCATTTCGTGGTGAAGAAACAGATTATACACCAGTATGGTATATGAGACAGGCTGGAAGGTCGCAAAAAGAATATCGAGAATTAAAAAAGAAATATTCTTTATTTGAAATTACACATCAACCAGAATTGTGTGCATATGTCACACGATTACCAGTAGAAATGTATGATGTGGATGCTGCGATATTGTATAAAGATATTATGTCACCACTCCCAGCGATTGGTGTAGATGTGGATATTAAATCAGGAATTGGACCTGTAATTGATAATCCAATTACATCACTAAAGGATGTCATGAAATTAGGTACAATTGATCCTGTATCAGATGTACCATATGTATTAGATACCATTTCTCTATTAACAAAAGAACAGCTCCAAGTACCTTTAATTGGTTTTAGTGGAGCGCCATTTACTTTAGCTAGTTATATGATTGAAGGTGGCCCATCCAAAAACTATCATAAAACAAAAGCATTTATGTATAGTGAACCGAAAGCTTGGTTTGCTTTAATGGACAAGCTTGCAGAGATGACCATTACTTATGTGAAAGCACAAGTAGAAGCAGGGGCACAAGCGATTCAAATTTTTGATTCATGGGTTGGCGCGCTAAATGTAACAGATTATCGCACATATATTAAGCCAATCATGGAAAGAATTTTTAGTGCATTACGAGAAAATAATGTTCCACTTATTTTATTTGGTGTAGGCGCAAGTCATTTAATCAAAGAATGGAATGACTTACCTGTCGATGTGATTGGGCTCGATTGGCGATTATCTATTAAAGAAGCAAGGGCATTAGATGTAACGAAAGCACTACAAGGAAATTTAGACCCAGCATTTTTGTTATCAGATTGGGAAATAGTAGAAGAGAAAGTAAAACAAATCATTGATGAAGGAAAACAACATCCTAGTCATATTTTCAACCTTGGTCATGGAGTTACACCAGAGATCAATCCAGAAAGATTAAAACAATTAACAACATTTATCCATGAATATTCTAAAAGATAAGTAATAAAGGAAAGGAATGTTTCGGTATGACAAAGAAAAAAGTAGGTTTACTTGTAATGGCATATGGAACACCATATGAAGAAGCAGATATTGAACGTTATTATACACATATTAGACATGGACGTAAGCCATCTGAGGAAATGCTTGAAGATTTAAAGAGTCGTTATGCTGCAATTGGTGGAATATCCCCATTAGCTCGTATTACAAAAGACCAAGCACTAAGCTTACAAAATCGTTTAAATGAAGTACAAGATGAAGTCGAATTTGTTCATTATTTAGGATTAAAACATATCGAACCATTTGTGGAAGACGCGGTGAAACAAATGGCGGAAGATGGAATTACAGAAGCAGTATCGATTGTGTTAGCTCCACACTACTCTACATTTAGTGTAAAATCGTATAATGGTCGTGCGAAAGAAGAAGCAGAAAAGTATGGTATTCATTTATCATCTGTTGAGAGCTGGTATGATGCAGAAGGATTTATCAATTATTGGAAAAATGCTGTGTTAACAGAATTTGACAAGATGGATGAAGAAGAGAAAAAACATGCTGTATTAATTGTATCTGCACATAGTTTACCTGAGAAAATTTTGCAAAATGGTGACCCGTATCCTGAACAGTTACAACAAACAGCTAATTTAATCCAGCAAGCAACAGGTGTAGAAAATGTAGAAATCGGATGGCAAAGTGAAGGAAATACACCTGATCCATGGTTAGGACCAGATGTTCAAGATTTAACGAGAGACTTATATGAACACAAAGGATATCGTTCTTTTGTATATGCACCAGTTGGATTTGTAGCAGATCACTTAGAAGTTTTGTATGATAATGACTATGAGTGTAAGGTGGTTTGTGATGAACTTGATGCGAAGTATTATCGACCAGAAATGCCAAATGTACATCCATCCTTTATCGATACATTAGCAACAGTTGTATTGGATAAAATGAAAAGAACGGATGCTTCATGAATCGTATAACAATTATAGGTGGCGGTATTACAGGGTTAACTGCCGCCTATTATTTACATAAAAAATTGACAGAAAGTAATATACCGAATGAGATTACATTAATCGAGGCAAAAAATCGATTAGGTGGTAAAATCGAGACATATCGTAAAGATGGTTTTACAATTGAAAGAGGGCCTGATTCTTTTCTTATTCGAAAGCAATCAGCAGAACGACTTGCTCGCGACATTGGAATTGGGGACAAACTAGTTACGAATGGTACAGGAAAATCGTATATATTAGTCAATGACAAGTTACATCAAATGCCACAAGGGTCGTTCATGGGAATACCAACACAAGTGAAGCCATTCTTATATTCTAATTTATTTAGTTTACAAGGTAAGCTCCGCGCAGGTTTTGATTTTATTTTGCCAAAAGGCAAGGCACAAGAGGATCAGTCATTAGGTCTGTTTTTTAGAAGAAGATTTGGTGATGAATTAGTCGAAAACTTAATTGAGCCATTATTGTCAGGAATCTATGCAGGCGATATTGATGATTTAAGTCTAATGGCCACATTTCCAAACTTTTATCAATTAGAACAAAAGCATCGTAGTCTTGTCAAAGGATTGCAACAAACCATGCCGAAACCCAATAAGCAAGGGAAGAAAAAGCCAAGTATGTTCTACAGTCTTGAAGGCGGACTACAAAGCTTAGTTGATGGTTTAGAAAGTAAACTTGATTCTATACATGTGAAGAAAAATACATGTGTAAAAAAGATAGAGAAAAGTAACTCTACGTATCAGCTACATTTGGATGATGGTACAAGATTAGAATCAGATATTGTCATTGTGACATCGCCATTTTATTCTTTAAAGAAAATGCTTGGTTCTTATGATTTTATCCAATCCTATCCGAATCAAAAAGCTACGTCTGTCGCTAATGTTGCTTTAGCATTTGAACGGAGTGCGATTAAACAAGACATTGATGGTACTGGTTTTGTTGTATCACGTAACAGTGAATATCGAATTACCGCATGCACATGGACACATAAGAAATGGCCAAATACTACTGCCCCAGAAGATATGGCATTGTTACGTTGTTATGTTGGTAGGCCAGGTGATGAGAATGTT
>JAJUGF010000235.1 GCA_029268495.1 Gracilibacillus sp. | reverse complement strand
TAATTGTTGGCAATCTATTCGAACAAGATGGAAGAAGAAAACAATTCAAAAATCAGCTAGAATTAGCTATCATATTATTTGGAATATCACGTTAGTATTTTTAAGTATCTTCATTATTGGTGGTTTTTTTGCAGGTGGACTTGGTGCAGGCTATTTTGCTTCCCTTGTAGCTGACGAAAAAATTCAAACAAAAGAAGAAATGACGAAAGCAATATACAACTATGAAGAAACATCTGAACTCTATTTTGCTGATAATCAATTCTTAGCAGAAGTAAGAACAGATTTATTAAGAGATGAGACGACGCTAGACAAAGTAAGTAAGGATCTACAGAATGCTGTTATTGCAACAGAAGATGAATATTTTAATACACATAATGGCATTGTGCCAAAAGCAATCTTAAGAGCTGTATTTCAAGAAGTAACGAACTCTGCCGTAAAAACTGGTGGTAGTACATTAACCCAACAAATTATTAAGAATCAAATATTAACAAATGAAGTGTCTTTTGAACGTAAAGCAAAAGAAATACTGTTGGCAATGAGACTTGAACAATTCTTCAAGAAAGATGAAATACTAGAAGCATATTTAAATATTGTGCCATTTGGACGTAATGCATCTGGTCAAAATATAGCTGGTGTAGAAACAGCTGCACAAGGTATTTTTGGCGTTTCTGCAAATGAGTTAAATCTAGCACAATCCGCCTTTATTGCAGGTTTACCTCAAAGTCCATCCTATTATACACCATTCCTTAACAGTGGTGGTATCAAAGAAAAAGAAGGATTGGAACCAGGGTTAAATCGTATGAAAACAGTACTATCTAGAATGCATGAAGCTGGTTATATAGACAAGGAACAATATGATCAAGCATTTAATTACGATATTGTCGCTGATTTCAAACAAAACGACGATTCAGATAATCAAGCGTATCCTTATTTAGTAACTGAAATTCAACAGCGTGCAGAAGATATTTTGATGGAAGTATTGGCTAAGAATGACGGATACACATTGGAAGAACTTGAAGACAGTCCAGTGTTATTAGATGAATATCAAATAAAAGCAGAACGTGAATTATCTAGTGCTGGATTAAGAATTCATTCAACAATTGACAAACCGATTTATACTGTTTTTCAAAAAGTAGCAAAAGAATACAATAATTATGGTGAAGATAAAATCGCAAGAAATGAGCGTACAAATACACCAATTATGGTTACAGATCCTGAAACAGGTGAAGAAAAACCATTAGGGTATCAACCAGTGCAAGTTGGAAGTGTACTTATCGAGAATAGTACTGGTAAAATCTTAAGTTTTGTTGGAGGTAGAGACTTTTCTATTTCTCAAAAAAACCACGCAACCAATTCGAGAAGACCGAATGGTAGTACTATGAAACCTCTTGCTGCATATGCACCAGCAATGGAATTAGGTGTCGTACAACCTGGTTCTATTATTGCAGATGTAGATACACCAATTAGAGGGTATACAAGTACAAAACCTAGTAACTATGTACCAAATAGATATTATGGTTTAGTTTCTGTACGTGAAGCATTGTATCGTTCCCATAACATATCTGCATTGCAAGTGTACTCTAAAATAATTGATCAAAATCCAGTTAAGTTATTTTTAGAGAAAATGGGATTTGAAGCACTATCACATGAAGCCGGTTCAAGTGATTATGAGAATATGTCTCTCACACTTGGTAGTACATTAAATGGTGTGACAGTTGAAGAGAATACAAATGCATACGCAACATTTGCAAATGGTGGTACATTTGTTGATGCATATATGATTGAGAAAATCGAAACAAAAGATGGTGAAGTACTTTATCAACATGAAGTGAAGAAACAAGAAGTATTTAGTCCTCAAACAAGTTACCTAACCATTGATATGATGCGTGATGTGTTAACACAAGCTGGTGGGACTGGTACTGCCGCGCGCGCATCCCTTAATAATAAAGGTGTTGATTGGGCAGGTAAAACAGGTACATCGAATGATTACCGAGACTCATGGTTTGTTGCATCCAATCCAAATGTCACATTAGGTAGTTGGATGGGATATGATTATAATCAAAAATTATCAACAGGACATGGTGCAATCAATAACATCTTCTGGGCACAATTAGTAAATGCTGCAACTGAAGTGAAACCAGAAATTATGGCACCATCCCAAGCATTTGAACGTCCTGGTGGTATTGTATCTAGAAGTTATTGTGCAACTTCTGGATTAATTCCATCTAAAGAATGTTCTGATTTAGGGCTTGTGCGTTCAGATATTTATAATGCGAACTTTGTACCAACTAAAGAAGATAATAGCTTAATTAAGAAATCTTACGTCATGATTGGGGATAATGCCGTTCAAGCTGGGGACAAAACACCTTCAGAATTTACTGAGGGTGACGGATATATTTTCAATCCTGATTGGTTAAAAGAAATGGGTTATGATAAGTTATCGAATATCAAACAATTAATTCCATTCCATGGTTCAGGTGCATGGTCAAAAATTCAATTCCCAGATATGACTACTTCCTTCAAGAATGTAGGAGGTAGTCCTGAACCACCAAAAAGTCTAAAAGCAACAGATCAAAAATTAAGTTGGAGTAAATCATCAAGTTCAGATGTTGTCGGTTATCGAATTTATCGTTCGAATAATCCAGATAGCGACAATTTCCAACGTATCGGAAACACAATGGAGACAAGCTTCACAGTTCCAAATCAAAATGCTGTCTACATTGTCAAAGCTGTCGATTATGAAGGAAATGAATCATCTAATTCCAACAAAGTGATTGTAGGAGATTTTGAGAAAGAAAAAGAAGAAGAGAAAAAGAAACAAGAAGAAGAAAAGAAGAAAGAAGAAACAAAACCGAAACCTACTGAGCAAGATAAACCGAAGCCAGAACCTAAACCCGAGGAATCAAATACGGAAGAATAAAATAGACTCTACTCAAAGGAAGAACTTATCACAACTAAGTTCTTCCTTTTTATTATTCGAAAATATATAGTATACTAATTATATAAAACGTTTTCATAAGAGGTGATATAAGGATTGATTCATACAAAAAATGAACAAATGAAAACAATAAAACTAGAAACGGAAACAATTATTGTCAAAGGACCTGTGTCATCATCTACCTTATCTGAATTGACAATGCATCTAGACTTATGTGCTTTTCGCCCACCAAACCAACAATTAGAAGCACTAAAAGAAATTGCAGAATTAGAAGAAGGTAGAATTTTTATTGTCGAGAGAAACAATATGATTATCGGTTATGTTACCTTTTTACATCCAGATCCAATTGAACGATGGTCACTATATAAGAAAGAGAATTTATTAGAGCTTGGTGCAATTGAAGTAGCAAATGAATATAGAGGATTACATTTAGGCTCTACTTTAATTGAATTAGCTATGAGTGATCCGTTTATGGAGAATTATATTATTATTTCAACTGAATATTACTGGCACTGGGATCTTACCCAAACGAAATTAAGTGTGTGGGACTACCGCAAAATTATGGAAAAAATGATGAATGCAGGTGGATTAAGACCAATGCCTACTAATGATCCAGAAATTATGGCGCACCCTGCAAATTGTTTAATGGTGCGTATCGGTGAGAATGTTTCAGATTCTGATAGACAAAGATTTGATAAAATACGCTTCATGAATATGTGACGATTGTTTTTATGAGAGGAGTGAATGAAGATGCTTGTGAGAGACGTAATGAAACAACCTGTCATTACAATGAAAAAAGAAGATACTATCCAAAATGCAATACACCTATTAAAAAAGCATCATATTAGACACATACCAATTATCAAT
>JAJUGF010000234.1 GCA_029268495.1 Gracilibacillus sp. | reverse complement strand
CAAAGACAAGCTGGAATGGCTTCATATATCGTTTCACATATTCAAGAACGTGCAATCTTACATTTAGAAGCTCCAATTTTAACTGTAGCTGCACCAGATACTGTATATGCATTCACACAAGCAGAAGAAGTTTGGTTGCCAAACTACAATGATATTATTGAAAAAGTAAATAAAGTCATCAATTTCTAATACTAAACAAGACGGGAGGTCATCAGAATGGCTTTTGAATTTAAATTGCCTGATATCGGAGAAGGTATCCACGAAGGTGAAATTGTAAAATGGTTTGTTAAAGCAGGCGAAGAAATAAAAGAAGATGATGTACTATGTGAAGTACAAAATGACAAAGCAGTTGTGGAGATTCCTTCACCTGTTGATGGTACTGTAAAAGAAATACATTTTGAAGAAGGTTCTGTTGCAACAGTAGGTGAAACAATCATTACTATTGATGCAGAAGGATATGAAGATGCTGGTTCGGATGATACGAAAGAAGAAGTAAAAGAAGAACCTAAAGAAGAAGCAAAAGAAGAAAAAGCTGAAAAGACAGTAGCAAAAGAAGAACAAAAAGATCCAAATAACCGAGTAATTGCAATGCCATCTGTACGTAAATATGCACGTGACAATAATGTAGATATTACTGAGGTTTCTGGTTCTGGTAAAAATAATCGTGTCTTAAAAGAAGATATCGATGCATTCTTAAATGGTGGTTCAGTAGAAAAATCATCTTCTGAAGAAACAGATGTAAAATCAGAAGATAAAGCGACTGCTTCTAATAGTGGAGCTGCTTCTATTCCAGAAGGTGAATTCCCTGAAACACGCGAAAAAATGAGCGGTATCCGTAAAGCAATTGCTAAGGCGATGGTTAACTCTAAACACACTGCTCCTCACGTAACACTACACGATGAAGTTGATGTTACTGAGCTTGTTGCGCATCGTAAGAAATTCAAACCGATTGCTGCAGAACAAGAAATTAAATTAACATATTTACCATATGTTGTAAAAGCATTAGTTTCTGCACTAAGAAAATATCCAATTCTTAATGCTTCTATTGATGATGCAACAGATGAAATTGTTCAAAAACATTATTACAACATTGGTATCGCAGCAGATACAGATAAAGGTTTATTAGTACCAGTTGTGAAAAATGCTGATCGTAAATCAATCTTTGGTGTATCACAAGAAATTAATGAATTAGCAGGAAAAGCTCGTGATGGTAAATTAGCTCCAAACGAAATGAAAGGTGCTTCTTGTACAATCAGTAACATCGGTTCTGCTGGTGGTCAATGGTTTACGCCAGTAATCAATCATCCTGAAGCTGCAATTTTAGGCATTGGACGTATTGCTGAAAAACCTGTAGTTAAAAATGGTGAAATTGTTATTGCACCAGTATTAGCATTATCATTGAGTTTTGATCACAGAATTGTTGATGGGGCTACTGCACAAATGGCTTTAAATCAAGTGAAGAGATTATTAGAAGACCCACAATTAATTATGATGGAGGGGTAATAAATGGTAGTAGGAGATTTTCCAATTGAACTAGATACACTTGTTGTAGGCGCTGGACCTGGGGGATATGTTGCAGCAATTAGAGCAGCACAAACAGGCCAAAAAGTTACGATTGTTGAAAAAGGTGAACTTGGTGGTGTTTGTTTAAATGTTGGATGTATTCCATCAAAAGCACTAATCCAAGCTGGTCATCGTATGGAATATGCATATGGTGATGAAACTTTAGGGATTAAATCAGAAAAAGTAACTGTCGATTTCTCAAAAGTTCAAGAATGGAAAGCATCAGTAGTTAAAAAATTAACTGGTGGTGTCGAAGGGTTACTAAAAGGTAACAAAGTAGATATCGTACGTGGTGAAGTATACTTTGTTGACAAAAATACAGTTAAAGTAATGGATGATAAAAGTTCACAAACATATACTTTTAAGAACTGTATTATTGCAACAGGTTCTACACCAATTGAATTACCAACATTTAAATATTCTGAGCGTGTCTTAGACTCAACAGGTGCTTTGAATTTGAAAGAAATCCCTAAAAAACTTGTTGTTATCGGTGGGGGATATGTTGGAACTGAATTAGGTACAGCATATGCAAACTTCGGTACAGAAGTAACCATTTTAGAAGGTATGAAAGATATCTTAAGTGGATTTGAAAAACAAATGAGTGCTCTTGTTAAGAAATCATTGAAGAAAAAAGGTACTACAATCGTAACAGAAGCAATGGCTAAAGGTGTAGAAGAAACAGATAATGGTGTGAAAGTAACATATGAAGCAAACGGTAAAGAAGAAACTGTTGAGGCGGATTATGTATTAGTAACTGTTGGTCGTCGTCCAAATACTGCTGATATTGGCTTAGAGCAAGTTGGTATTAAAATGACTGATCGTGGTCTAATCGAAATTGACAACCAATGTCGTACAAGTGTAGACAATATTTTCGCTATTGGTGATATTGTTGCTGGACCTCCATTAGCTCATAAAGCTTCTTATGAAGGTAAGATTGCTGCAGAAGTAATTGCTGGAGAAAATGCGGAAATTGATTATAATGCAATTCCTGCAGTTGTATTCTCAGATCCAGAATTAGCTTCTGTTGGATATACGGAACAGCAAGCGAAAGAAGCTGGATATGATGTTGTTGCATCTAAATTCCCATTTGCAGCTAATGGTCGTGCATTATCTATGAATGCAAGCGAAGGATTTATGAAGCTTGTAACTCGTAAAGAAGACGGCTTGATTATTGGTGGCCAAATTGCTGGATCGAACGCAAGTGACATGATATCAGAAATTGGCTTAGCAATTGAAGCTGGAATGACAGCTGAAGATTTAGCATTAACAATACACGCACACCCTACACTTGGGGAAATTACAATGGAAACTGCAGAAGTAGCTATTGGAACTCCAATTCATATTGTAAAATAAACATTCATTAGAGCCTGCATTTGCAGGCTCTTTTGCTACATATTATGGAGGCGATAAAATAAATGAAATGGCATGCACTTATTCTATTAGTCGCTATGTTCTTACTATTAGTTGGCTGTAATAACGATAGTACAGAGGATAAAAGTAAGCAGAAAGAGGAAAACACTACAGCAAATGAAAAAATAGAATCAGATGACGATAAAAATGATTCGGAATCTATTCCTGTAGAAGAAGAAACAGATGTCGATTCAGATGAAGCGATAGAAGACACAGAAGACGTAATTAATGAAGAAAGCAAGCAACAATATCAAATGACTAAGAACTCTGATTTTATCCCTCTAAATGAAACAGCAAATAAAAATGTAGTGTTATTAACTATTGATGATGCACCTGATAAATATGCAGTAGAAATGGCAGAAACTTTAAAAAAACTCAATGCAGATGCTATATTTTTTGTGAATGGTCATTTCTTAGAATCAGAACAAGGTAAAGCTAATTTACGAAAAATTCATGAAATGGGATTTCATATCGGAAACCATACATACAATCATCTAAATTTAAAAGACCTTGATGAGAAAACACAACAAAAAGAAATTATTGAAGTAAATAATTTAATTGAAAAGATTATTGGTGAAAAACCAGTCTTTTTTAGAGCGCCATTTGGGGAAAATACAGATTATGCAAAACGCTTAGTAATGAATGAAGGTATGTTATCGATGACTTGGACATATGGTTATGATTTTTACAAACCGTATGAAAATAGTGAAAAATTAACAGAAGCGATGATTTCAGGTGAAGCACCAGAGATAGATATTGATTATTCACTGCTTAAACCTGGTGCGAATTTATTAATGCATGACCGTGAATGGACAAAAGATGCGCTTTCAGATATTGTTAGT
>JAJUGF010000233.1 GCA_029268495.1 Gracilibacillus sp. | reverse complement strand
TGCGCTTGATTCATTGCTTGTTTTTTTACATTTGCCTCTTCTGGATCTGGAGTAGTAAATCCACGGGCAATACTTATTCCATTCATCCCAAGAAAACATTTATCAAATTGGTATTCTTTCAATGCATCCACAGCTTTTGTACCTACTAATGCTTGCGTACCTTGCTTTGCCTTCCCTGCTAGTACATATGTCTCCACACCATATTCCATCAATAACTGGACATGTGGAATCCCATTTGTTACGACAATGATTGCTTTATCTTCTAAATATGGAATCATATGCATCGTTGTTGTACCTGCATCGAGAAAAATCGCGTCCCCATCATCGATTAAAGATGCTGCATATTTTGCAATTTGTTCTTTTTCTTTGCTAAATTGGACTGCTTTTTCTAATAATGTAGGTTCTTCCTTCTTTTTCTTTAAGAGAGATGCCCCACCATGTACTCGCTTAATCATTTGTTTATTTTCTAATTCCGTTAAATCTCGCCTAATCGTTGATTCAGAGGCTTTTGTTATCTGACACAATTGTTGGACTGTAACCATTTCTCTTTCCTTCAATGATTGGATAATTAACTGTTGGCGCTCAAGTGTTAACATAGCTTCCCACCTTACATATGATCACTTGTACTCAATATATAACTAAACGCAATCAAAGTCAATCATTTTCAATCATAAACAATCAATAATGCCCATATCAATTCTAAGCCAATTCTGCTATGATAGTACTAAGAAAAGTTTGCTCAAAACTTCACCAACTAGCGCCAAACATATAGGAAGAAGGGTATGTAATGAAATATAGTTATGTATTTTTTAGCATTGTTTTTTTACTTCATATTATAAATACCGTATTCCCTAGCAATATTATGACATTTTCACTTGGCATCCTTGCATGTCTCGTGTTTGTTTATAGTTTTATTTATGCAAATAAATTGTTTAAACTATTAGGTGCTTCTTTTTTCCTAATTGGCTTCACATTATTTTGGACGACAGACCTTACCTTTATGCAACTTATTCCAATGTTTGCAGATAATCTCTCTATGTTGACATTGTTAGCTGTGTTACCTTGGATGAACAGTGCAGTTACTGCAGCTCGGTTCGATAAATTGATGCAAAATTTATTAAGAGGAAATGTCCAACATTTAGGTGCATTATACCAACGTAGTACAACGGCAATGATGGCATTAACAGCTTTTTTGAATGTATCCTCTGCAACAATTGCCCAAGATGTCTTAGTCGATAATTTAAAACCAATCCAGAAAAAGTTGGCAAATAAATTTATTATGATGATTACATTACGTGGATACTCCCTTGCATTACCATGGAGCCCATTAGAAGTATTGCTAGCAATGGCTATTTTTATTACAGGAGTAAATTATGGTACATTGCTACCATGGATGATTTTCATTACGATAATTATGTATATACTTGATAACGCTTGGGGGAGATGGTATTTCAAAAAGATACCTTACCCCGTGCAACCAGACGTTCATGTTTCTCATAAACCGATAAAGAAAAAGCTCGTTCAGCTCATTAGTGGGTTAGTCGGCTTCCTTTTGTGTGTCATTTTAGCAGGATTATTTTTTGAGATGGAATTTATTTTTATTGTTACGATTCTCGTCTTCCCATTTGCAACGATTTGGGCTTTTTTATTAAAACGATTGCGTAGTTATTGGACGATTGGTTGGAACAAATGGCGCAATAGCATGAACGGAATGCATAACTTTAATGTATTATTTGTCACATTAGCAATATTCACTGGCTGTCTGAATGCATCTCCAGCACTACAATTTATTCAAAAGCCGATACTATATGTCGCAGATTACCCATTTTTAATTTTAATGATGATTCAATTGCTATTCATGGTGATGAGTATGTTCGGAGTACATCCTATTGCTACAATGGGAGTGCTAAGTGGCATTAGTGCAATGCTTATTGATATCCTTAATCCATTAAGTCTTGCGATTGTTCTTGTCATTGCAGGTGTTTCGACAGTACCTGTTGGGACATATGGGCTTGTTGTTACGATTACATCTATGAGTCTACGTCAAAGTCCATATTTAATTACTTATTACAACTTACTGTACTCCTTTGTGTTTGGCTTTGTTGGTATTCTGATTGCATACCTTCTACTCTAAGCATAGTTGATAGCCTCTAAATAATGAATATGTTAAGATAAGTGACGAGGAGTGATGATAATGTATCGAAAAATAGAAGATTTTATAATAGAATGGGACGTTGCTGCAGCCGGTACATTGAGAGTACTAGAAGCAATGACAGATGAAAAACTAAATCAAGCGATTGTCGAAGGCCACAGCACTTTAGGTTGGTTAGGGTGGCATTTAGCTACAGCTCCTGCCTTTTTTGGCGGATTAGTAGGTTTAACATTACAATCAGGTAACCCAAAAGATGTTCCAACAAGCGCTAATAGCATTGTTGAAGCATATCGCCAAATTGCTGAAGATGTCAAAACAGAGGCATCTAAGCTTTCTGAAGCAGAATTAGTGGCAGAAATCGATAGCTTTAAAGGGAAAACGACACGTGGCGCTTTATTACGTGCATTAATTGACCATCAAACACACCACCGTGGTCAAATGACTGTATTATTACGCCAAGCAGGGTTAGAAGTTCCTGGTGTGATGGGGCCAACAAAAGAAGAGAGTAACTAATTTTTCTAATTGGTTTTTCGCTTTGTATTTGGTATAATCCATTTTATATGTTTAAAGCAGTTCGCAACCATCCTGCTTTATCAAAACTAGGAGGAAATAATATGTCAGAAAATTACTATTTGCCACGTTCCGGTCCTATGCCTCGACCGAATAGTGTAGAAGAAGCAAGACAAGTATTAAAACAAGAAGCATTCGACGCTCCAAATGTACAAAATATTACATTCCGTGCATTGGAGTTTACTGCTGTGTGTCCTAAAACAGGTCAACCAGATTTCGGGAAAGTGGAAATTTCTTATACACCGCAAAATAAATGCATTGAATCCAAATCGCTAAAATTCTATTTATGGTCATTCCGTGATCATGGTGCATTTTGCGAATCATTAGCTGCACAGATTGCTGATGATATCATGTGGGCAATTGAAGCGGCAACAGTCAAAGTGACCGTTTACCAAACAGCGCGTGGTGGAATCGAGTTAACAACAGAAGCAATCAGAGAATTTAGTTAATACACAAAATGCATCCCGATATGGTACGGGATGCATTTTATTGTGGATTTATTTATTACTTTCTTCGAATTCTTTCATAAACTGTACCAGTGCTTTCACACCATCGACAGGCATTGCGTTATAAATACTTGCACGCATTCCACCTACAGATCTGTGTCCTTTTAATGTTTCAAGCCCTTTTTCTTTCGCTTCTTTCACAAATTGAGCATCTAAATCATATCCAGGAATAGTAAATGGAATATTCATGATAGAACGACTATCTTCTCTTACTGGTGAAGAATAGAAATCTGATTGATCAATAAAGTCATAAAGAAGTGCCGCTTTTTCTTCATTTTGTTTTTGGATTGCTTTTATTCCACCTAATTCTTTAATCCATTCGAAGACTAATTTAGCCATGTAAATTCCGTAAGTAGGCGGTGTATTATAAAGTGATCCACTATCACTATGTGTTTTGTAGTCTAACATTGTCGGGCAAATGTCTTTTGCATTTCCAATTAAATCTTCACGAATAATTACGACAGTTAAGCCTGCTGGGCCAATATTCTTTTGGGCACCTGCATAAATAATACCAAATTTAGATACATCTATATCTTCAGATAAAATATTAGAAGACATATCTGCAACTAATGGTACATTTCCTGTGTCAGGTATTTC
>JAJUGF010000232.1 GCA_029268495.1 Gracilibacillus sp. | reverse complement strand
TTAGTTCACTTATTTATTTATTGAGTGTTTTTATTTGTTACCTACTATTTGTATAATGAAGCGAATCATTTATGAATGATAAACAAAAGACGAAGAATTAATTTTCTTCGTCTTTTGTGGGTTGTATAGGGAATTATAAGTATATCCTTAAGTCATCATCGGTTCGCAAGCTCATCGTGATTCCTTTATTTCTGTTGATGCGTTCCAGTCTCTACGTTTCTAAACGGGCGTTTCCGCTTTTGTATCGTCTAGCGTAAGCGCCCAGAAACTAGGAGACTTCGTAAACCGCCCTACAATAAGTCATCATCGATTCGCAAGCTCATCGTGATTCCTTTATTTCAGTTGGTTTACTTCAGTCTCTACGTTTCTAAACGGACGTTTCCGCTTTTGTGTCATCCAGCTACAACGCCCAGAAACTAGGAGACTTCACGAATCAACGATCAATAAGTCATCATCGATTCGCAAGCTCACCGTGATTCCTTTATTTCTGTTGATGCGTTCCAGTCTCTACGTTTCTAAACGGGCGTTTCCGCTTTTGTAATAGCAATTTCATTTAATTTTTTTGTGTCTTTTACTGCTTCGTCTAATAGTTCAGCTAAACCGGTATTTTTGTCTGTTAGTGAAGTGATTGTCGCGCTCATTTCTTGTAAACTGGCTGACGCTTCCTCGATGATTGCTGCAAGTTCATTTGTTGAAGATTCTACACCATTGGATTGTACTTGAACTGCTTCTGCTAGCACTGTGAAGTTCTGTAATGCTCCATTTAATGTGGAAACAGTTGATGTTAACTCATTAAAATAGCCGGTAATTTGTTCTGTCATATCCATACTAACAACAAAATTCTGCATACTTTGATCCATTTGTGCAACAGCAGAGTCATTTGCTTTATTTAAGGAGACGAGGTTATTTGTAATTTTTTCTGTTGTCTCACCAGTTAAATCTGCTAATTTTCTTATTTCATCAGCAACAACAGCAAAACCTTTTCCTGCTTCACCTGCTCGTGCAGCTTCTATCGATGCATTGAGTGCTAGCAAATTCGTTTGTTCTGTTATTTCTTTAATTGTATCTGCAAATTGATTTGTTTCTTTAATTTTCTCTGTTAATTCGGCAAAAGTCCTACTTAATTGCCCAATTGTACTTTCCATTTCCAAATTATTTTGATTCAATGTGTCCATTTTTTCTTTTCCAGATGTTACTAAGTGAATTGCATTTGAAGAATCATCATACAATTTTTTAGATTGCTGTTGAACAGTATCCACATTTTTGCGTGTTTCGTTTGTAGCGCTTGAAATATCTGCAATTTGTTCTGCTTGTGCTTGGCTAGCTTGAGAAATTTCAAAAATAGAATGATTCAAGTCATTTTGACGCTCAACATTTTCTTGTAGTTGTTCATTTATTGTAGCGACTTTTTCTAATATCGCTTTTACTGAATTTTCAATTTGTGCTGATTGGTTTTGTTTTCTTAAGCTTTCTTCATTTGCATCTAGTAATAGTTGCTCAACTTGTTTTAATTGCTTATCTGCTATTCCGATAACAAAATGAAAAATAATGGCAGTTAGTAAATATATTAGAATTGCATTTTGAAATAATTGATTCATTATTTCATTTGATGAATCCATTTGAAAATAGTTAGAGAAAATTACAATAAACCCTATAACAAAACCGAAGAAGAATAACTTCTTATTCATTTGAATCGCAGAAAACAATGATAAAAAGATCACAATAAGGAATATTGCTGCAGAAGCACCTTGCGTAAAAATAAAAACAATGTTTGACAAGTAAAATAATGCAACAAGTAAATACGGTAAAACACCATGTTTTTTGAGAAGTTTTTGTAATATAAAATAAATAGCGGTAGTAAGCAATAATTCTGTACCATAATACATTGCTACTATCATCTTATTTGTGATGAAAGCTAAAACCAAACCTGTCAATAAAGTAATCGTCATAATGATATACATTAACGTATTTTTTTTCACTAATTTTTTTTGCTTCATTTCTTGAACTAATTCCATTGTCGCACTCCCTTATATACATTTATGAAAATATGAGAATCAGACACATTATGTAGTTAAAAAAACATAAAAATCTATTACTTAATATCGATTTGATGGTAGCTTAATCTCATATTTATCTTAATTATAGTATAATCTTGTAGGAGAAAAGAATCAATGATAGATTACATAGAAATAACGGTCCTATTCTAGTTATCTCGGTAGTTCTTCACTAAATTGTTTTCTTAAGCGAGATAGTGTTTCTAATCGTTCAATATTCTTCTCTTCTTCTTTCATCCCTAATTTTAAAATCAAATTTTCTATTAATAATGTTGGAGCAATCATAGAATGAAATTCATTTGCTTCTCCACGACTTGCATATAATGTAATAGTAGATAAGGATGAAAAATCCGCAACTAATTGATCTGTAATTAATATAGAATGATAGTGTTTTTGACGCTGATACGATAACAATACTTTAGCTTCAGGTAACAATCTACCGAACGCAAAAATGATTAGAACATCTTTTTCTGTTAAATGAATCATTTCTTCAAATAATTCATGTCCTTGTTTTTGAAATGTTTGAATGTGTTTGCCAAAACGAGCAATTCGATATGTAAGTAATTCGCCTAACCCTTTAGAAGGTCCTAAAGCAAGTACATGGATTGATTTTGCTTTATGTAATAAGTCAATTGCTTGAAGAAATTGATTTTCATCTAAATGTTCTAACGTTTCTTGTAACAGACCGAGCGATTTTTCAATGGTGACATACATCGATTTATTCGGTGATTGTTTGCTTACATTTTTCATTTTTCCAGCAGGAGAAACTTCCCATTTATCTTTCATTTCTTTCTTAAATTCCTTTAAATTTTTGTAACCGATAGCTTGCCAGAATCTCGATACAGTAGCAATGCTTACACCGATTTCTTGTGCGATTTCTTTCTCTGTTGAAAGTAATACTTGTTGAAGGTGCTTCTGTACATAGTTTGCTATTTTCCATTGGCTATCTGTTAATCCATATCGATCCCATTTCATAAGAATGCCTCCCTTTATTCGTTCCTTTATTGTATCAAAGCAAAATACTATTGGAACAACAATGATAAAAAATTTACATAATGATAAAAAAAGTTAAAAAATTTACAATTACTTAACCATTATCGTAAGTGTGTTTAACAATATCTAGATAAACTGAATGTAACAAGTTTAAAGGAGGAAAGAAAATTGAGTATCTCAAATCAACGTTATACATTAACACAGTCCCAAAAAATGATGGTATTTATTTTGTCAATGTCACTCTATGGATTATCGAACATGATTACAGAATTAGTTCCTAAAGCTTATATTGGACCAATTGAATTTTCGATTGAGTATTTTGCATTTATACCTTTAACATTATGTATTTTATTCCATCCACTATATGCCGCACTTGGAGCATCATTAGGTGAAGTCATCTTCGGTGAGCTTATGTTAGGTCAGTTTGGTGGTTTCGGAGAGTTAGAGAAATTCATCGCATTTTCTTTAGCGATGTATGTTGCAGGTACATTTGTACGAGATCCAAAAAACAAGAAGCAAGTTGCAACAGCAGCAATGCTAGGTGTTATTATCCACCAAGCTATTAGTGCAACAGTAGATATTTTAAAAGTATGGGTTGGGGTTGAAGAGTTAGAAGCAGTACCAGGATTAGCAGAGAGTGTTGTTGTTATTGAAGGATTCTCTTTCTTAAATGATGTATTATTCTCTGGAATTTTATTTGCATTATTACCAACAGTTTATTTAGTACCTCGATTATACGGTAAAATTGAACCACTGTTAGGAATGAAACCACGTACACGTGATGATCG
>JAJUGF010000231.1 GCA_029268495.1 Gracilibacillus sp. | reverse complement strand
TCTGCAGCCTCAATATTTATTATTTTCACTCGATTACGAGGAATATCATATTTCTTACACAATTGCGGTATTCGTTCTGCAAGTTCACCAACAAATTCAATTCCAGTAAATCCTGCACCACCTACTATAATTGTTAATAAATCATCGGATGGATTTTCTTCTGTTTTATAACGTGAAAATTGATATTCAATATGGTCACGAATCATTCGGCTTTTGTCCACTGACTGAATAGAAAATGCATGTTCTTCCATCCCTTGAATACCAAATGTTGCTTTTTCAAATCCTAATCCAATTACTAAATAATCATATTCCAACATACTATTAGATAATTCGACTTGCTTATCATCTGGATGAATTTTTACAACCGAGTCATGAACAATATTGACCCTTCTAGGATTAATCACATCTGTAATCATGATCCTAGATCTATTCACATCAATCGTGCCCGCAGCGACTTCATGAAGCCATGTTGTTTGATAATGATAATTGTGTTTATTGACTAGTGTAATCTCTGCTTCTTCTGGTGCAAATTGTTGAGTTAATCGCTTCGTTGTCATCATACCTGCATATCCTGCACCTAATACAACAATACGTGGTGTTGTCATAAACTGTCATCCTTTCGTCACACTTATTTTCAACCTTAGATAGTTTTCGATGAAACTACATACAATATGTATCTCATTATAATTAGTATAGCAAAAAATAAGCGTTTTCGCGAAAGATAGCTTGTGGATGGTTAATTCGTGAAGTCACCTAGTTTCTGCGCACTGAAGCTTTACAAAACAAAAGCGGAAGTTCCCGTTAATAAACAGTCTCTTCCGCTTTTGTTTTGTGGATTAAGCATGGATTTCTTTCGTTGCGGGCTTTTTCTTTTCAATAAACTCTCTAATTTGCTCCACACTTATTCCTGCATTCTTTGCTTCTAGTAGTAAATACACCCATTCGTAATCGACTTGATTCATTTGCGACATCACTTATTCCCCCTAAAATACAAATTGTATTTCAGGCAGCTCAGCCATCCGTAAAAAATATACGGATCTGTAACTTTGCGTCCCTATCTCACAATAGGTTTGCCATTATCTGAAATGTACGTATATGCTTTCCTGCATATTTAATCGTCATTTAAGTTTAGTAAATACGCCTACGTAACAATCGGATGACAATATAAAGCATTTGTTTCTTGAATACAATACTTTCAATTCAAGATGTTCTACTCATTTATATATATTCGACATCTATTGTTCATATCCTTTTTATTTTCAAAAAAATTTCAAGTTTATTCTTAGGTGTATTGTACTTAAGACTATTTTACCATTTGTAATTACTAAATGTAAATAAATATGAACATTATTTTACTTTTTGCATACACTATATTACATATTAAGAGAATTTTTCATTAGGAGTGATGATATGGGCCGATATTATCGTTATCGTTTACCACCATGGGCACGAGACTGTATTGTTGTATGTGAACGTTGCACAATGCCAATTGTTATTTTTCAAAGTTTTCGTACGATATTCATTCCTACAACATTTGATGTCATCTTATTAGGAATACTTATTGGTATCTTTATTGCATTTCAATTAGAATGGTTCTAATCCTCTTCTTGATTCACTTGTAATCTTGGAAACATATATGTTTGTAATTGATTTGCGAATAGTAATTGTCGAAATGCTTGCTCCAATCCTTTCGACATTTGTATTTCCAATCTCATTGATTGATGCACATAATTCTCTAGTAAATAAATGTAGGAGTCAATATTTAATAATTGTAGTTGTAATTCACATTTTTCTCTATCATCTAACTGAATATATTGTTGATATATTGTTAATCCTTCCACTATCTTTTTCATATCACAATCATGATAACGAAATGCATGCTTTAAATAAAAACAAATATCATGAATCGGAGTAGCTATTCTTGCATATTCCCAATTAAAAAAATATAAGTGATCATCCAACATTACATAATGTGAAGGATTAAGATTATTATGACACAGTACTATTTTTCGTTGACTTGTTTCCTGACTTAATCCCTTATATACATCATTCCATTTTTCAAATTGTTCTATGATCCATTCTATATCACGATAATGCATACACGCTTGCAATTCAAATGGTGACATAAAACGTTTCGCTTCGAAGAACTTAATGTATTCCAATAGTTCTTCTTTTTTTTGTTTTCGATCAAATGACTGGTAATTAAATGTATTCTCATTATTATCCACATATTGAGTCGTACTACCGTGCAATTTGCCAATCGCATGAAAAAAAGAAGCACTCTCATCAATAATATGTTCTGTCCGATTACTTTCAACCCAAGGATGAACAAATAAAACAGTTTGATTTAGGATATAATATGGTTCTTTGTCTTTCGTTAAGATGAGTGGAACAAATCCATATATTTGATGTGTACATATATAATTGTAGACAGCATGCCAGTGACCAATATGATCTATTGTTAGTTTACTTATTTTCAAACCATATATTGTGGTGTTCGTAGTTATTTTATATACGCGATCTGTAATCTTATCTATTTGGATTGGGTTTATATTATAGGCTTCCCAAACCTTTTCCCATTGCAAAGTGCATTACCTCCTTTTCTTACATATTAAAAAAAGAAAAATCCCAAATTACGGGATCTTAGTAAAGTCTTATATGCTTATTCATTCGTCGTGTATTGGTATATATATAATTTGACCTTGTGAAATATCTTCATCTTCTAGTGCATTTGTACGCATGATTTGTCTCGGGGTCACATTATATTTCTCTGCGATCACATCTAATTGATCAGTAGGTTGCACAATATACAATTTGACACGAGAATAAGACGTCTCTTCTTCTTCAGAAAAAATATTCAACAAATAAGAGGCTTCTTCTACTTCTGTCCTACCTTGGACATGAAGTCTTTCTTCTTTCTTTTCTTCCTGTTCTTCTACTTCTTCCATTATTTCCTCTATATTCTCTTCTAACTCCTTGTGCTCTGCCAGGTCTCGTTCTATATCTCTTTCTAAAACAACGACATTATCATTGGCTTGTTCTTCATTTTCTTTTAATTCATCATCCTCTACAATGATTTCAAATTGTTCAGTGTCTGATTCTTCTAGCTCTTCTATCACATCATTAAATCGAGTTAGCTCATTTTGTTGTTCTTGTTCTATAACTATATCTTCTTGTTTTAAGCCATGAATAGAAACCACTGCTTCTAAACTTAATGCCTGTGGGGACAAAATAGTATAATCAAAATGATCCACATCAATGGAGATATTTTCTGTTACATCCACTCTTTCTAATGGAATCGTAATATCCATTAGAAATTTATGAAAGAATTCACACACTTCTTCGGATAAGCTCTCCACATGTTCCACTCTCGCACCATCCGGAAGATCGATTTCACTTGCCACATCATTTCTTACATACTCACCTTTTAACTCCATTACTCCCCGTATAGATACTGTATCACTCAGCTCTTGCACGGATAAGACAGGTTCTAGTCCAATCCCTAACATTTCTTTGAGTGGATGTGCTTCTTCAAATGTTATTGTTTCATTCAACGTAAATGTATAAGCTTCTTGCAACATAGTTCCCCCTTTCATTCTGTTCAAACGAACTAGCATTCCATAAAAATATATGTATGTGTATATATAAATATGCGCACCCTTTATGAAATGAAGAACAATTAGGAATAAATAAAAAAATCGACCTGTACCTATAAAGTAGATACAAATCGATGATTAATTATTTCTTAGCTATTGTCTCAAATGCCTTATTTACTGCATCAATTGTTTTGTCAATATCCTCATCACTATGTGCAGTAGATAAGAATAATCCTTCGAATTG
>JAJUGF010000230.1 GCA_029268495.1 Gracilibacillus sp. | reverse complement strand
TGAATGGTTTATTAAGCCTGAAAGAACATCTACAGAAATGCCTGTTTTTCAATTACCAGAAGTATTTGCTTTTGGAATGCCGATATTTGATGTGAGTGTAATACCTATTGCATTTATTACAGCATTAATATTAATATCTAATGTTGTTGCATCGATTGTTGCTGTAAAACAAACACTAGGGTCTGATATCTTAGATATTCGTAGTCAAGTAAATAAAGGTACTGCTTTTTCTGGTGTAAGTCATGGGTTAGCAGGAATGTTCTCAGCAATTGCAAATGTTCCGCTTGCTACATCAGCCGGTTTTATTGGATTAACAGGTCAAAAAAAGAAAATGCCATTTATCTATGCATCTATTGTGTTGATGATTGTTGCACTATTTCCTCCAATTGTTACTTTTATTTCAAGCATACCGTCGCCAATTGCAAATGCAGCATTAATGGCATCTTTTGTGAATTTAGTCGGTTTAGCTATTAATAATACAACATTAGAAAAACTAGATACAAGAAAAATGACTATTGTCGGAGTTAGCTATTTGTTTGGGATGGGAGCAATGTTTTTACCAATCGAGGTCTTTGCAGAATTACCATCTTATTTACAAAATCTATTAAGTAATGGATTGCTTGTAGGTACAGTTTTAGTTATACTCTTAGAACAAGTATGGAGAGAATGAAATTATACAGAAAGGTAGGGGAAAAGATGTTAAGAAAAATCCATCATATTGCAATAATATGTTCTGATTACAAAAAATCAAAAGACTTTTATGTGAACAAATTAGGGCTAGAAATTATAAAGGAAAATTATCGAGAAGAGAGACAATCTTTTAAGTTAGATCTTGCATTGGTAGGAGAGTATGTGATAGAACTATTTTCCTTTCCGGATCCACCAACGAGAACTTCTTATCCAGAGGCTTGTGGATTGCGTCATATCGCTTTTGAAGTCGATAGTATCAAGGAAACTTGTAAAGATTTAAAAAGTAAAGGAATTGATGTGGAAGAAATACGAGAAGACCCTGTTACAGGAAAATTATTTACTTTTTTTCAAGACCCTGATTGTTTGCCGATTGAAATATATGAAAAATAAAAATTATTGCTAGTTTATCATCTGTATTCTGATAGACTAGCTTTTTTATTGGACAAATAAGTCTTATTTCTTCAATGGAATACATACATTTCTAACTATATAGTTTGAAAAATGTCTATATTGTGAAATATTTCACAATAATATTGTTATTATTATCTTATGTGATAAAATGAACATATAAAGGGAGATGGGGTGGAAGAGATGATGACACTTGTTGCGTTAACACCAATTTTAGCAGTTTTTTTATTTTTAGTAGTACTACGATTACCTGCAATTAAAGCGATGCCAATTAGTTTATTTGTTACAGCAATATTAGCATATTTTTATTGGAAAGTACCTTTTATTCAACTTAGTGCATCTTTGATTGAAGGAATCATTATTGCGATATCTATTTTGTACATTGTATTTGGTGCTATTTTGTTATTAAATACATTGCAAAAAAGTGGAGCTATTGATACAATTCGTGCTTATTTTATGAGTGTAACACCTGATCGACGTGTGCAAGTAGTGTTAATTGCATGGATGTTTGGTGCATTTATTGAAGGAGCTGCTGGATTCGGAACGCCTGCTGCGATAGTCGCGCCATTATTAGTTGTCTTAGGCTTTCCACCTTTAGCAGCAGTAGTGATTGCATTGATTGCAGATAGTAGTCCGGTTACATTCGGTGCTGTTGGAACACCATTAATTGTCGGTGTAGAGCAAGGTTTAATGGAAGGTGGAGGAATCAGTCCAATTGTAGCGGTATTTCTTGGTGATTTATCAATAACGGAATATTTAAAAGTAATTGCAAGCCAAGTCATGCGATTTGATTTAATTGTTGGTACACTTGTTCCATTTATTATGATTCTACTTTTAACTAGATTTTTCGGTGAAGAGAAAACATGGCGTCATGGACTAGTCATGTGGAAATTCGCTATTTATGCAGGATTGAGCTATACTTTCCCAGCATTTCTTGTTGCTACATTTATTGGGCCAGAGTTCCCATCTATTATAGGTGGCTTAGTTGGTCTAGTGCTTGTACTTGTCGCAATTAAAAAAGGATGGTTTATGCCAAAAGAAACATGGGACTTTGGCCGAAAAGAGACATGGTCAAAAGATTGGCTAGGTACTGTAACGGTTGAAGAGAATCAGGCTCAATCTGTTATGCCACTAATGAAAGCATGGATTCCATATTTGTTATTAGGATTTTTGCTAATACTCACTCGTTTAGAAGTATTGCCATTTAAAGAGTTATTAACAAGTGTAAAAGTAGGTTGGCAACAAATATTAGGAACAAATATTAGTGCAATGCTTGAACCACTTTATTTACCTGGAACGGTTTTTATCATTGTTGTAGTTATTACGATTATCTATCATCAAATGAATAAACACCAAGTAATGGAAGCATGTGCAAGTTCAATGAAAACATTAGTTGGAACCGCAATCACCTTATTTACAGCAGTTCCAATGGTACGTATTTTTATTAACTCTGGTGTCAATGAAGCAGATCTAGCTAGTATGCCTGTTGAGTTAGCACATCAAGCAGCAGATCTTATTGGTACTGGTTGGCCATTCATGGCACCATTTATTGGTGCATTAGGTTCTTTCATCTCTGGAAGTGCCACATTTAGTAACATGATGTTCTCACTTTTCCAATTCTCTGTCGCTGATCAAGTAGGGATGGATCCAACAACAATTGTTAGTATGCAAGTGATGGGCGCGAATACAGGGAATATGATTTGTGTAGTAAACGTAGTCGCAGCTGCATCTGTTGTAGGATTAATAGGTAAAGAAGGCAGTATTATTAGAATGACATTACTACCAATGGTAATCTACGCCACGTTAGTTGGAGTATTAGGATTTGTATTCAGTTAATAAACAAAAGCGAAAGTACTCGCCTGATGTGGAATATAGCCATATGGTTTATGTTGTGTACTTTCTATTACAATACAAAAAGCTTCTTCAAACTGCCGAATGAAGAAGCTTTTTTGTATTACGAAATAGTATTCCTTCCATCCAACTGAAAAATATTGAAAAAAACATGACATTAGATTGAAATATTGGTAAACTGTAAAAAGTGAATTTTGTCGATTAATTTAATCGAAGTTGATATAATTGTGATATTTTTCAGGTGGAGGTTTGATAATGGAAGGAACGATTTATTCGCTAATACCAGCGATTTTAATGCTGATATTAGTTTTATTTACTAGAAAAATACTTTTGTCACTCGGTACAGGTATTATTGTAGGGGCTTTACTTATACATGATTTTAGAATAGGAAAGTCATTAGAACAAATTTGGCTCGTATTTCGTGATATTTTTTATACAGAAGATGGCATTAATACAGGGAATATATATTTGTTAACATTTTTATTGTTTCTTGGAATAATGACTGTTTTCATGACTGCATCAGGTGGGAGTAAAGCATTTGGTGACTGGGCGATCAAAAAAGTGAAGACGAGACGTGATGCGCAATTAATTCCAGCATTTCTCGGTGTTATTATCTTTATCGATGATTATTTTAATAGTCTTGCTGTTGGACAAGTAGCAAGACCGATTACAGATCGTTATAAAATATCGCGTGCCAAACTTGCTTATTTTATTGATTCTACTTCTGCACCAGTTACTGTTATTACACCAATATCTAGTTGGGGTGCATATATTATTGGGACATTAGGTTCAATTTTCGTTGCAGCAGAAGTAACGGAATTTCAGCCTTTAGAAGCATTTGTGAAGATGATTCCATATAATTTCTATGCATTTGCAGCATTATTACTTGTTTTTCTTGTCGCTATATTTAATGTGAAT
>JAJUGF010000229.1 GCA_029268495.1 Gracilibacillus sp. | reverse complement strand
TGAAACAAACAGGTGGACTAGGAACTGTTGCGACACGAGCAGATATTATCGAGAAATTATTCCATACTTTTTATGTAGAAAAGAAGGGTCAATATTTATATGTTACTTCAAAAGGGAAGCAATTATTAGAGCTTGTACCAGAAGAATTGCGCTCACCAGTACTCACAGCAAAATGGGAAGAACAGCTTGCTCAAATTGCAAGTGGAAAATTGAAGAAAGATGTATTTATTAAAGAAATTAAAACATATACCAAACAAATCGTACACGAGGTTAAGAATACAGAGCAGAAGTTCAAACATGACAATATGACAGGAACGAAATGTCCGAGTTGTGGGAAGTTAATGTTAGAAGTGAATGGGAAAAAGGGACGTATGCTCGTGTGCCAAGATCGAGAATGTGGCGAGCGTAAGCCAATTGCGAAGAAAACAAATGCCCGTTGTCCGAATTGTCACAAACGTATGGAACTTAGAGGACAAGGCGATGCACAGACTTTCTCTTGTAGCTGTGGCTATCGAGAAAAATTATCAAACTTCCAGAAAAGAAAAAATAAGCAAGGTCAAAACAAGGCGACAAAGCGTGATGTGAATAAATATCTTAAGAAACAAGAGGATGACTTTGCAAATACAGCATTAGCAGATGCATTAAAAAAATTGAAAAAATAGGATGAAGGGGGCAACATAGGTTGTAAATTGCTTAAAAAAGTAAACTGTAAATAAATGATGACATTGTTGCAACTTATTTTCATAAACGTTGCTAACGTTAGGGTTGTATTACGAAACAGTTAAAAGTACTCTATTTATGATTTATTCTTTCTCTCACGGGTATTAGTTATCTAACAACATACTAGGAGGAATAGAAAATGAAAAATAAAAAATTAATCACATTAGTAGGAGCATCTATTGTATCATTTGGTTTATTAACAGCATGTGGAGATACAGATGAGGAGATGCCAGCAGAAGATGCACCAATGCAAGAGACGCCAGCGACAGATGAAGAAGCTCCAGCTGTAGAAGAGGATAACACAATGGAAGAAGATAACTCAATGGATCAAGACACAGCAGAAGAGGAAATGACAGAGCCAGAAGAAGATAATGGTGAAGTAGAGGAAGATACGGAAATTGAAGGAACAGAAGATAATAGCTAATATTTTTATATAATCTAGAAGAAGAGAAGAACGAACACATTAGGTGTTGGTTGCTTCTCTTTTTTTGTTTGAAAACAATAACGTTTAACTGTACAGTTCGGGTATGTTCGAGTATAATTGTCTCGAGGTGATCATATTGGGAAGGTGTATCGAATTGGTGAACTAGCAACAGTTGCGAATGTATCAAAACGCACGATTGATTATTATACGAATTTAGGTTTGTTAGAGTGTGAAAAGAATAGCTCTAATTACAGAGTGTATAATGAAAAGACACTCCAAGATTTACAGTTTATTGAGAAATGCAAAGAATGGAATTTAAGTCTTGCAGAAATCAAAGAAAAAAAACAAGTAATGGATATGAATGAACTGAATTGGGATGACATACTATTACAAAAAGAAGATGTGATTATGAAAATGCATACATTGCAATTGGAATTAGAAGCATTTTATCACGTATTAAATAAATTGGAATCACCAACACAAGTTAATGTGAAAAGCACATTGCATGATAAGTCAACTGAATTAATGCAAACATTGCTGCTTTTTTCCACATAAAAAAATAATAGGAGAGTGAAATTGTTGGACGATATACCACTGAGTTCGATTGTTTTATTAGTTACATTAATTCTGTTGTCAGCTTTCTTCTCATCAGCAGAAACAGCCTTTTCGAGTGTGAATAAAATAAGGTTGAAAAACCTTGTAGAAGAAGCTAGAAAAGGAAGTAAAAAAGCACTTCACTTAGCAGAGAATTTTGACAGCACATTATCAACAATTCTGATTGGTAATAATATTGTAAATATTGCTGCAGCAAGTATTTCCGCAGCGCTAGCAAGTGAGTTATTTGGAGAGAACTATGGATTAGTGATAAGTACTGTTGTCATGACAATTCTTATTTTAATTTTTGGTGAGATTTTACCGAAGTCACTTGCGAAAGAGCATGCAGAATCATACTCTTTACTTATTTCTGGGGTGTTATTTATATTAATCAAAGTATTAACACCAATTAATTTCCTTTTCATGCAACTGAAGAAGTTAGCATCAAGGTTATTTGCTAAAAATGACCCAATGCCATCTGTTACAGAAGAAGAGATTAAAGTGATGTTAGATATAAGTGAAGAAGAAGGTGTTATTGATAAGGAGGAGCGAGCATTAATTCACCGTTCCATGGACTTTGATGACACAATTGCAGCAGAAATATTAACACCAAGAATTGACATGATAGCTATTAATGTAGAACAATCGATCGAGGAGATTAAGACAATTTTCTTCGAAGAGCGTTTCTCTAGGATCCCTGTATATGAAGACAGTATTGATAATATTATTGGGATTTTATCGGAAAAGGAATTTTTAACACATGTGATTAAATATAAAGATGTGAATATTCGTGAATTAATTCGAGAGCCATTGTTTGTTGTCGAATCAATGAAAATCTCATCATTACTACCACAATTGCAAAGAGAAAAGGTGCATATGGCGATTGTTGTAGATGAATTTGGCGGCACTTCTGGACTTCTTACATTAGAGGATGTGTTAGAAGAAATCGTTGGTGAAATCTGGGATGAACAAGATGAAAAGACAAATGCAATGACGCAAATCGATGAAAACAGCTTTACATTTGATGCACAGTGCCAATTAGATGAGTTTGCAGAATATATTGGAATCGTCACTCCTGAAAGTACCTATCACACATTAGGTGGATGGATTATCGAGAATTTCGAAGCAATACCAGAAGTTGGCGATCATTTTGATTATGAATATGTGAAAATAATAGTAGATGATGTTTCAAATAGACGAGTAAAAAAGGTAAAAGTAGAGAAAAATCATAATAGAATAATGCAAAATGATCAAGATCAGGTCAATTTTGCATAGATGAACAAATTCGGAGTAGACTTACTACTCCGAATTTTTAATATAATTTGAGTAATACATACACTAATTCGAATGTTAGCTCAAAATATGGTAATTACACACCAATTTTAAAAACTATCTTGCACAACGTTTCATGTTGTACTATAGTTATAATACATACTGATTTGCATTTTTTTCTAATTATGTGAATGAAATCGTAACACTTTATGGCAATCTATCTAGATAAGATTGGCAATTTAAAGGATGGTGATATGGAAGGTGAGAAAGGTATATCTTCTTTTCACGGATACAGGAACGCTATTATCAAGGGTAATTAACTTATTTACAAAATCAAATTTGAATCATGCATCGATTAGCTTTGATGAACATTTAAATGAAGTGTATAGCTTTGGACGAAAGCAACCGTATAATCCGTGGAGCGGTGGATTTGTTCAAGAGAATGTAAGAGGATCATTTTTCAGTAATGCAACTTGCGCGATATACCAACTAACTATCACAGAAGAAACATATGAAATACTCAGAAGTCGTGTCAAACAAATGGAAGCAAGAACAGATTATTATCGGTATAATTTATTAGGACTTATAGGTGTATTATTTAATTTAGAATGGAACCGAGATCGAGCTTTCTTCTGTTCAGAGTTTGTTGCGACAATTTTGCATGAAGCAGGTATTTATACAGATGCAAAACCTGCGTGTTTAACAAGACCACAAGATTTGAAAGAATGGCAAGAGTTAACGTTAATATACCATGGCGGGTTAAGAACGTATCTACAAAAGCAAGGTGCTATGCAACAAATTCCACAAGCATGGCATAAGAAAATGGCAACATAATTAAAAGTGCTCAGAAAATTTTCTGAGCGCTTTTT
>JAJUGF010000228.1 GCA_029268495.1 Gracilibacillus sp. | reverse complement strand
TCATTCACACCATTTGCATCCATTGCTGCTTCATCCATGTTAGAACCATCTTTAATATTAGTAGGATATGCTTTACCTAATGCAATGTGACATGATGCATTTTCATCAAATAATGTATTAAAGAAGATGAGGCCAGATTCTGATACTGGTGATTCATGTGGGACAAGCGCCACTTCTCCTAATCTAGATGCACCATCTTCATCTGCTTCTAGTAAATTCTTTAATGCTTGCTCCCCTTTTTCACATGTATAATCCACCACTTTACCATCTTTAAACGTTAGCGTAAAATTTTCGATCAATTGACCTTGAAAACTTAGTGGTTTCGTACTTGTTACAACACCATTTACATTATACTTATGTGGCATTGTAAAAACTTCTTCTGTCGGCATATTCGGATTGAAACTTACTCCATCTTCTGCAACAGCTGCCCCACCATGCCAAATGTGACCATCTGTTAAACCAATCGTCAAATCTGTACCTGGTGCAGTAAAATGCAATGCTTTATAACTTTTTTCATTCAAATATTCACGTGCATTTTTTAACGTTTCATTATGCTTTTGCCATGCAGCAATTGGATCAGCTGTATTTACACGACCAATTCGGAAAATCTCATCCCACAGTTGCTTCACCGCTTCTTCCTCTGTGATGTCAGGGAATATTTTGCTCGCCCAACCTTTCGTTGGATATCCGACGATTGACCATCTTGCACGATCATTCATCATGTAATCACGATATTCTTTTAACGCAACAGAACTTGCTTTTGTTACTGCAACCATTCTATTCCCGTCAATGTCTTTCAATAAATCTGGATTTTCTCCGTAAATATTTAGTACAGCATAACCATCTTTCACCATTGATGTGAATGCGTCTTTTCGCCATTCTGGGAATGTTTCTAATACATCCATATGTGCATGTTTCATTTTTAAGTATGTTAACTCGTCATCTTTCCATTCGATATGTACATCAGATGCACCTAATTGATATGCCTTTTCGACAACGATTCGAACAAATTCAACCGCTTCAATTGGTGTTTGAATGAGCAATCCTTGCCCTTTTTGTAAATGCACACCGACTTCTAATGCTAATTGTGCATATTTCTCTAACTTATTTTTCATTTTTATTGCCTCCTTCTTCTACTATAAGAATATTTGTTAGAGTGGAAAAGTCAAGTTAAAAGAATTGCTTAAAAGGGTATAGAAGAACATAATATAACTTAGAAAGAAAATAATTGCATGAGGTGAAGCGATGGAAACATTATTAAAATATCGTAAAATTGTTTGGATTTTTGTTCTGTTATTTATTATTACAGGTATTTTTACTTACATACAAATCCCGAAACGAGATATTCCTGAAATCTCACAGAACATTGCATCTGTATCCACTGTCTATCCAGGCGCGAATCCTGAGGTAGTCGAACAAGTGATTACAAATAAATTAGAAGACGAATTAGAAACAGTGGATGGTGTGGATCAACTATCATCTGCATCCACCAATGGATTCTCTACTATTACAATCTCATTAGCTGAAACAGATAATCCTACAAGTATCTATGCGGCTATTCGTCAAGCGGTTCAAAATGCACAAAAAGATTTTCCAGATGAGGCCTTAACACCTGAAGTGAAAACAGATTTAGTCCGTTCCAGTGTAGCAACCTATCATTTGCTAAACGAAGACACCGAAACATTGTTAGCAATAAGAGAAACGATTGCTAGTTGGGAAGAGGAATTCACTTCTATCGGCGGTGTAGATAGTATTGAATGGAAGGGTATTCCTGATCAATATGTTAAGGTACAACTAGACCAAGAAGCATTAGGTGAGTTTCGTGTGCAGCCAGGACAAATTATTGAAGCAATTCAAGCACAACTTGGACCTGTTGCACTTGGTACAGAAACAACGGATGATCAGAACTTTTTGCTAAATATTGCAGAAGAAGATGATTTTACACGTTTAGAACAGACCTATATTACAACAAACGGTGACGAACCAATCTATTTAGCCGATATTGCCTCCATTGCAATCGTTGATGAGAAAGTAAGTGACATCATCACATATGATGACAAACAAGCACTTTCTTTGACGATTTACGCAAAAGATGGCGTCAATATTACAAACTTACAAAAACAGATTGATGACAAAATGGCAGTATTACAGCAAGATTTACCTGAAGAAGTGGTTGTAGACAATTTTTATACACAAAGCACGATTATTGATGAAGTATATACTAGTTTATTAGTATCATTTGCGATCTCATTTTTTGCAGTAGTCATTATTATGGTATTAGGATTACCTATTTCTTCTGCAATTTTAGTGGCCTTTGCCATTCCGTTGTCTATCATTATCGGGTTCATACCATTACCATATACGGGTGTAGACCTAAATCAGATATCGATTATCGGAATTATTGTCGCAATTGGTATCTTGGTGGATGATGCCATTGTTGTCAATGATAATATTATGCGGCGATACCAACTTGGTGACAGTCCACTAGAAGGAGCAAGGAGAGGTATAAAAGAGGTTGGTGTTTCGATTGTTACATCGACACTTCTGATTGTATTTAGTTTTCTACCATTGACATTCTTATCAGGTAGTAATGGAGAATTCATTCGTGCTTTACCTATTGCATTAATGGGAACAATTATTGCTTCAACCATTTTAGCATTAACAGTCATTCCTTCCATTCAATATGTAAGACAACTGAGAATACAACAAACGAAAAAGCGTCGAAAAGGTGGACTATTAACGAACTTTTTCCGCTTTCTCGAGAAACATTATGCAGAAAACATTATTCCATTTACGATTAAGCGACCATGGCTTACTGTACTAAGTGGAGTCATTATCTGTCTATTACTTCTTTCTTTAGCACTGAAAGTTCCATTTGAGTTCTTTCCTGCTGCAGACAGACAAGAAGTAACCCTTTCTTTAACATTAGATGAAGGTACAAAAATAGAAGATACAGATGCTATGCTCGACGAAATCGAAGCATACATTCTAGAGCAAGAGCCTAATGTAACAGAGACCGTTCGCTATACTGGAAGTGGATTACCGAATATCTTTAATTCTAGCCTAACAAGATCTGGAGAGAACACAGGTCAGCTAGCTATTCGAATTGATCGTGACAATTATAGTGCACAGACATTTATCGAAGATTATGAACGAGAATTAAGAGAAACATTCCCAGAAGGGCAAATTTTCTTAGAAACGATTGTATCAGGTCCTCCAGCATCTGCTGCATTAGAAGTGAAATTACAAGGACCAGAATTGGATACATTATTAACAACCGCGACGGCATTGCAGGAAGATTTAAATACATTAGATGCTGTTGAGATTGCTACAATTAATACTGGAACGAGTCAACCAGTAAAAACATACGAGATTGACAAAGCATTTCTAGCGGAGAATGGGATTGATTTGAATCAAGTAAAGAACACATTACAACTAGCTAACACTGGCGTTCCTTTCACAGAAATATCTGTAGACAATCAACGATACACGCTTGAGATTAGTCTTGATGAAGGGTTGGAAGATGGGATTGCTTTAGATCAATTACAAGCCGTTGTACCATCAGAAAGTGGTGCACCGTCTATTTTCACATATGACCAATTCATAACAGAAACAGTCGATGAGCAAATTGCCGCAATTACTCATTTGGACGGAGAACGCACGATTACGATTGAGGCATATGAGAATAGTGATGTAGCTACATTCACAGAGGATACAGAAGAAATAATAGATACATTACAAGCAGAATTGCCTGAAGGATATACATTGATAGAAGATGGCGAATCTAGTGCAGAAACAGAGTTCTTTATTGAAGTAGCTAAATTGTTCGTCATTGTCCTGTTTTTAATTTATGTGACATTAGCTATACAGTTTAACTCATTACTTAC
>JAJUGF010000227.1 GCA_029268495.1 Gracilibacillus sp. | reverse complement strand
GAATTTCAAGTTGATACAAAATCTAATCCGAATGATTTGGTTACAGAAGTTGATAAAGAGACAGAGAAGTATTTTGCCTCCAAAATAAGAAGTACATATAAAGATCACCAGATCATTGGTGAAGAAGGATATGGCGATAAAGTAGAATCATTAGATGGTACAGTTTGGATTATTGATCCGATAGATGGAACAATGAATTTTGTACATCAGAAACGGAATTTTGCTATATCTATCGGAATTATTCATAATGGTATAGCCGAAATTAGTTTAATTTATAATGTGATGGATGACGTATTATATACTGCCTTAAAAGGTGAAGGAGCATATAGAAATGATACGAAACTGTCGAAATTAAAAGACGATGTACAACTTGCTACATCTATCTTTGCATTAAACAGTATTCTAGCATGTGAAAACAAGAAGGTAAATGAGAAAAAAATTCAACAATTAATCATAGATAGTCGTGGTACACGTGGGTATGGATCAGCGGCATTAGAACTTGCTTATGTAGCAGAAGGTATTATTGATGGATATATTACAATGAACTTAGCGCCGTGGGATTTTGCAGCGGGATATTTATTAATAGAAGAAGTAGGTGGAAAAGTAATCCAAGCAAACGGAGATAGAGTTAATTTCTTAGAAAATAACACAATTATTGCATGTAATCACATGATTGTTGACGAACTATTAAATAAATATATTGAATTAAAATAAGCGGAAGTATCGATTCCGCTTATTAATCAATGCATTCTTTTTCTTTTTCTTCTCAAACCAATACCCATAATCGCGAATCCTAAAATAATTGTTGCGATAATCATTGTGGTATTTTTCATAGCGATCCCGATACCTGTTGCAGAAAAGGATGCGATAACTAATAGTGCTAATAACAATGGAATAAATTGAATGTTTCTCATATATTCACCTCATGTATTTATATTAACACTAGCATATCATATTCTATTTTAGTATGATAGAATTTATGAAATAGTTACTAGTGGGGGAGAGTCATGCAAAACAATATTATCAAAGTACCGGACAATTTATGGCCTGTAGCGGATTTCTTTATGCGTGGTCTTGGAAATGAAGTAAATATGAATAATAGTGATGAAATGGCGATGTTGATTAAAGGATTTTTTTATTTATATTTAACAATTGTATTATTTGCAATATTGGCATATAAATTTGGATTTGCTAAAAAATTGAGTCCATTAAAATCATTGATTATTTACATACTATTATTTATTGGAATGTTCTTTTTAACATTGATATTTGGCTTGAATTTACCTTTAGCAGAGAGTTTATTCATCATTGCAATTGTAATGGGAATCTATCGAATAAGATTATACAGCGAACGAAAAAACAACGGATAAAGATCCGTTGTTTTTGTTTTTACGATAAAAATTCGTCTTCTATAATTTCTTTTTTATATAATTTAAATCGGCCTGTTTGGTGTCTTTGGATGGTCTTTTCTTTAATGCGATCATGACAAGTGGGACACATATACGTGTGAATTAATCGATTTCTTAATTTTTTTGCTTCTGGGCTATCCGAATTAATTTTATTTATATTGTCACATATTACACATTTAACGCGCATACATTCACCTCATTTTGATTTAGCAATTTATAGTACTTCATCTATATTTTCTGATAAGTAATTTTTAAATTATTCTGTATCTTTATTATCATTGTACCATACTTTTTAGGTTTTAGCTTATTGAGTAAGGGTATACTACTTATAAGAATAAGAAATAGTAGAAAGGAAGGATAGAATGCGTAAGAATAAATTATTAAAAGTTTTAGGTGGAGCAGGTGTTGCGACAGTTTCTTATTTATTGATGGATAAAAGTAGAAGAGATAAATTAATTCAGAAAGCAAAACACTTCACCAACTCTCTTAAACAAAATAATAATATGCCAATTAGAGAAGCAGGACATCCTGAAGAATCAGGAATCGAAAATGCGGACATGGTTTCTGAAGGTTCACAATTTGGAGTAAATTACTACAATAAAGTAAGAGAATAGATTAATCTTAATCACCAAGAGGATCGAGTTTAACGATCCTTTTGGTGATTTGATTGTTCATCAGTTATTTCTTCAAGTTCTTGCTTTTCTTTATCATCTAATATTTGTTTATTCTCATCGATATTTTTCTCTTTGTTCTCGTCGAGAGGAAATTCAGGAATTAATCGTCCTGTAATATTTGCAAGTTCATCTGTTATCGCATCAATTGGATGTCCTTGTTGAATTTTATCTCCCATTCCTTTCAAACGTTCATAAATATCAGGATCAGCCACAACAATTGCATCAGCTCCATGAGGGTCATGTTGCATTGCTTCTAGTACAGAATATTTAATCGATCCAACATGTGAACGGTCTAATTGATCATCAACATCAATACCAACGATTACGCCTCGATTCGTTATTAATGCGGTAGCATTATCTACATTGGGTATAGAGCTAGCTAAGTTAGCTAAATATTGTGCCTTTTCTTCATTATTCAATGGCTTGATTGTGGGATCTTGATTGGAATTACTAATTTGCACAACATTACTATCCTTCTCTTTTGCAGATTGAGCATGATCCTCTTCTTGTTGACACCCTACTGATAGCATTAATAGTAGAAGAAATATAATAAGTTTATACATAAATAAACCCTCCTTTTGTATATGTATATTTTTCGTCTATTTATGGAAAATATACATATACAATTATGAAGGGTTCATTTTTCTAAATTCGCAATATACATATAGAATACTATTGAAAGTATATCTCTGTTACATTCTTAAATGGCTCGTCTTTATTTCTTCCATCTCCAAAAATGAAATATGCAGGACCATCTGTTTTAATTTGTTTACCATCTATTGCAAAAAGTAATACACTATTTAATACCTCATCAATTGTTGCTTCTAAATAGTTTTTTTCTGATTTGATCATTGCAATTTGGGCATCTGAATGTATTTCTGCTGTTTGTAAGAAATCGAAAATAGGCATCACATATGAGTTGGTCAATAATTCATTTTTATTAAATTTCTTAATGCTATTATGTACTTGTGGTTTCACTCGATTGCTATCTTGACCAGAGAATTCTTCGATTACTTCAGTGAATGTATTGTTTTTGTCAAATGCTTCTTCTAATACCATTTTACGATCATCAAAAATCCATACACTAGGATCAAGTGTTATAGGGAATTTTACATTTCCTTTAATTTGTATAATCATTTCTATCACCTCCATATTAGAATAGCAGAAGTTCTAATAAATTGCATTATTAGTAGATAAGAAGAATATAATTATTTCAAATGTAAGTTTTGTATTATCTTGCATTTTTACTATATTCACGATATTATTAATAATAGAAGTTTTTAGACGGAGGGGATTTCTTTGATACCTGATGTGGCTGTAAATAAAGAAGAGCAAGCATATGCCCTTCTAAAAGCAGATGCAGACAAGATTTTACAATTAATAAAAGTTCAAATAGATAATTTAACAATGCCGCAGTGTCCACTTTATGAAGAAGTGTTAGATACGCAAATGTATGGACTATCAAGAGAAATCGATTTTGCTGTAAGACTTAATTTAGTAGAAGAAGCTGACGGTAAGAAATTATTAGAAGATTTAGAAAGACAATTAAATGTGTTACATGAAGCTTCTCAAAAATTATAAGTAATTAAGATAAAACTTTGCCTAATTTGGCAAGGTTTTTATATTCTTCTCAAACATTTACATAATTATTCAGTAGTTTGATAGGATGTAAGACTATTCTATGTTAAAATAAAGCACAAGTATTATTGTTTACTATAATGATTAAAATTGTGTATAACGAGGTATACATATATGAAACAAAAACGAAAAACATTTGATTTTTTATTAATGTTCCCGCCACTTATT
>JAJUGF010000226.1 GCA_029268495.1 Gracilibacillus sp. | reverse complement strand
TTAACCATTGATTCTATACATGACTTAGCAAACATTCTACCATTTGATGAAAAAGTGATAACAACAGATGTTGCTTTAATTCAGGAAAAGATACTGTCAAGTTACATCGCAATAACTTTCGAAAGTAATATGTCAGAAGTATTGTTAATTCCTGCTCGATTTGAAACAGAGAGAGCCATACAAGCACCAGAAATTGAGTTTAGTGTAATCGGCCCAAAACTAGCGTTTATTGAAGATATCGATACGAATATTAATTTGATACGCAAAAGGTTGCGATTACCCCAATTGAAGGTCAAACAGTTGCGTGTAGGTAAACTAACGAAAACATCGATTGCTGTTGTCTATATTGATGGCATTACAAACGAAGATAATATTCAAACAATAATCCAACGAATAGAAGATATTGAATATGATCAAATTATTGATAGTTCTTTTATTTTACAGATGATTGCAGATAATAATTCCTCTCCATTTCCACAAATGATGGATTCAGAGCGGCCTGATCGTGTAACAAGTGCACTTGCAGAAGGAAAAGTTGCAATTATTTGTGATGGCTCCCCTCATGTATTATGTGGACCTACTAATTTAGTTGAATTCTTTTCTTCATATGAAGATTATTTTTTGTCATGGCCAATTGCGACTGCTTTTCGTATTATTCGAATATTTGCTGTAATGTTCTCTGTTTTAATTACACCATTATATGTTGCGATACTGACATATCATTATCAGGTCATTCCGGTCGATTTGCTTGGAACACTCATATCATCTCGTAAAGATATTCCGTTTCCACCGATACTTGAAGTATTAATTCTCGAATTGACAATTGAATTACTTAGAGAAGCTGGTGCGAGATTACCTGTTAAAATTGGACAAACAATCGGTATCGTTGGAGGGATTGTAATAGGAACTGCAGCTGTTGAAGCAGGACTTACTAGTAATGTACTACTGATAATTGTAGCACTTGCTGCACTTGCATCTTTTACTACACCAATCTATCGTATTGGTAATACCATTCGTTTATTGCGTTTTCCTTTTATTTTACTCGCGCAACTCTGTGGTCTTATTGGTATTATCATTGGTCTAGTGTTTTTGATTGGACATCTGTTGAAATTGACGTCATTAGGCAGACCGTATTTGGAACCTATTTTTCCACCTAGATGGAAAGATTTGAAAGATGCGTTTATTCGATTACCTTTCAATAAACAAACAACAAAACCTATATTTACTCAGACAAAAGACAAAAATCGCATGAATACATATCGTGCAAATCAAAAGATGGACAAGCGAAAGTAGGGATAGTATGTCTTCCATCTATTCAATCAAGCCTAATCAACAAGTATCTCCGTTTTTATTGTTATACATTATCCACGCAACTCAAATTGGTGAAGGAATATTAAACTTCGAAAGGTTAATTGCAGCAGAAGCTGGTTATGATAGTTGGATTGCCGTGTTATTAACTGGACTAATGATGACAATCATTTTGTGGATAATATGGAAACTACTTAATGAAGAAACCGTTGATTTGATTGGATTACATCAATCTATATTTACAAAATGGATAGGTAATGGGTTAACAATAATAGTGAGTATTTATTTTCTACTTGTCCCAATTTTAATATTACGTTCCTATTTAGAAGTGATTAAAGTATGGTTATTTGAAGATTTGTTCACATTAGGTTTTGCGATTATTCTATTTCTTTTGTTGTTGTATTTTATAGTAGGAGGTTTTCGAATCACTACAGGGCTTCTTTTTATTAGCGTACTTGTAACAATGTTCCTTGGAATATTTAAATATATTGCATTTACTAATGCCAATATCGAGAATCTACTTCCTATTATGAACCATTCAAGCAAGGAGATCCTTAGTGCAGTGAAGCCAATGTTTTATAGTTTTCTAGGAATCGAATTAATTCTTATTTATGCACCATTTATTCGACATTTCCAAACAAATATAAAGTGGGCAATTGCTGCTAATTGGATTACGACATTTATTTATTTGTTCTCAGCTATTGCTATATTTCTATATTTTAGTGAGCATCAATTGTTAAAAGTTCAATGGCCAACACTGCATTTATGGAAAGAGATTAACTTACCATTTGTAGAAAGATTCGAATATATAGGCATAAGCTTACATTTTATTGCAATTATTGCAACAGCATGTATATACTTTTGGGCTGGCATCCAATGCATACATCGTGTTACTTCGTTAAATATAAGAAAAATTAGTATTGTACTTGCAATTGTTTGCGTGATTGGTTTTGTCTCCTTAACTTCTTTTTTAGTTGTAGAAAAGTTAGAGAAAGTGGTAAACGAGTTTGGTTTCTATTTTTTAATAGGGTATCTTCCACTTTTGTTTTTCTTATCATTAATAAAGAAAGGAGTTAAGAAACATGCCAAAATATAATTACTTTCTACTTCTATTGGTTATCTGCATTTTTTGTTTAGCAGGCTGTAATAAAACAAGAGTAATTGATGATGTAGATTTGCTAATGCTTGTAGGTTTTGATTGGATAGATGAGTCTAAAGAATACTTAGGGACAGAATTGTTTCCACTGTACGGTTTAAGTGAAGACAGTCATGACAGAAGAGTTGGCGTTTTTTCAGCTAAAGGGTATACCACTCAACAAATTCACTCCAATATCCAATCTAAAGTACCAAAGAAAATAGAGTCAGGGAAGCTATTAGGCATTGTATTAGGTGAGGAATTAGCACGGGAAGGAGTAAATGAAGTTTTATACGGTATCGGTGAAGACCCTAATATCGGTAGAGGTTTATTTGTTGCTATTGCAAAAGGAACGGCGAGTGAGTTGCTTAGTACGAACTACAATACGGAGCATATTTTACCTATCTTTTTGAAAGATCTAATGAAGACACAGAGCAATAATAGTTTACCTCCCGTTAACTTACATCAATACAATTATAGTTATTATGGAGAAGGAATGGATCCATATCTGCCAATACTTGCGAACAAAGATAACCAGATTCAACTAATCGGACTAGGTTTTTTTAAAGGAGATCAATTAACATACGAAATAGATTACAATCGATTGTTCTACTTTCGAATTCTTTTTGAAAATAGCACCAACACAGATTTCGATTTTCTGACAGAAGAATTAGGCCATTTGTCTATTGTTGCAATTGAATCGACATTAAAAAAGAAATGGGTTAGCAAAAACAAGTTAGAATTACATGTCACAATAGCTGGAACGTTAACAGAATCCTATAATCAAAAATTGACTTCTTTTTCAAATAAAGCGGAAATAGAAGGAACAATTAAAAAAAAGTTAGAAAAAGAAACCAAACAATTGATTGAAGATTTACAAAAACATGATGTCGATCCATTAAGAATTGGCGCCTCAGCAAAAGCAACATTTCGAGATTGGCAAGAAGAGAAATGGAAAGAAGAATACCCAACAGTGGAAATCACACCAGTAATCACCTTTAATTTAAAACAAACAAATATTGTACATTGACGAACCAAAAGCGAAAGTGCCTGTTTAGAAACGTAGCGATTGGAGTACATCAACTGAAATAAAGGAATCACGATGAGGTACGAATCGATGATGACTTATTGTAAGTTGATGTGCGAAATCGCCTAGTTTCTGGGCACTTACGCTAGACGAACCAAAAGCAGGAGCTAAACAAATGTAATTTGTTTGGCTCCTTTTCATTTCCTATCTCATTAACCTAATAATTTGTCTAACGTTTCTTTCACTCTGTCTTCTGTAAATGGTTTGACAATAAAGTCTTTTGCACCTGCTTTGATTGCATCTAATACCATTTGTTGTTGACCCATTGCAGAACACATAATTATCGTTGCATTACTGTCTTTTGTTTTAATAATTTTGGTTGCTTCCACGCCATTCATTTCAGGCATCGTAATATCCATTGAGAC
>JAJUGF010000225.1 GCA_029268495.1 Gracilibacillus sp. | reverse complement strand
TGAAGACAATTTTGACGATTCATAATATTAAATATCAAGGAATATATGGAGCGGATACTTTATTTGAACTGTTAGGTTTTTATCCAGAAGATATTACAAGTGAATTAGAATATCATGGTGCTTGTAATATTTTAAAAGCAGGAATATATTTTAGTGATTTTGTTACAACAGTTTCTCCTACATATGCAAAAGAATTGGAGCATGCCTACTTTGCAGAAGGACTAGATGGTGTGATAAGAGATGTCCATTATAAAATGAAAGGCATATTAAACGGTGTAGATTATGAAGTGTTCCACCCTGCAATAGATAGAGGATTATATGAAAATTACCAAACAAACTATGAGCTTAAACTAAAAAATAAAGCCGCATTTGCAGAACAATATCATTTAGATCCAAACAAATTTACGATTGGAATGGTGAGTAGGTTAGTAGAATTAAAGGGAATAGACCTTATTAAGCGGATGATTGTAGAAATAATGGAACAAGATATGCAACTGATTGTGCTAGGTACAGGAGATAAAGAATACGAAGATTTTTTTCATTATGTGAAAGAAAGGTATCCTAGTAATACATCGATTCATATTTGTTTTAATAATCAATTAGCATCACAGATTTATGCTGCGAGTGATGTGTTTTTAATGCCATCACGCATTGAACCGTGTGGATTAAGTCAGATTATCGCACTAAAATATGGTACACCTCCTGTAGTTCATTCAACTGGAGGATTAACCGATACTGTAACAGATACTTCAAATGAAACAAATAAAGGAAATGGTTTTGTTTTTAATCAATATAATGCACATCAGATGTTTGAGAAGCTCGTATTAGCAAAGGAAATATTCGATACAGATAAAGAATATTGGAAAGAAATCGTGGGAAGAGCATTTCGTGCCGATTTTAACTGGGAACAACAAGCATGTGAATATTATGAGATATACAATAATTTAGAATTGCAATAAGAAAAACAAACCCTTAGTGAATGACAAGCTAAGGGTTCGTTTCTTATGTCAAATATATATTTTTAGATACTAGTATATGTTTGCTCTTAATCTTGATTCGCATATGGATCAATTGTTTGAATCGTTCCGTCTTCACTATATGTTAATTCAGTAAATTTAACAGAACGTTTGTGATTGATACCATCAGATAGTGAACAATCATGATAGAATAAATACCATTTACCTTCAAACTCAACAATAGAATGGTGTGTTGTCCAACCAATTACTGGTTTAAGTATCGTTCCTTTATAGGTAAAGGGACCCGTTGGATTTTCGCTAACAGCATAAACAATTTTGTGTGTTGTACCTGTAGAGTAGGATAAATAATACAGTCCATTATATTTATGCACCCACGGTCCTTCAAAAAATCGTCTGTCTTCATCTTCTGCAAGGATTGGATTGCCTTCTTCATCGACAATAGAAATTTCTTTCACTTCTGATTTAAATGAGAGCATATCCTCACTCAATTCTGCAACTCTAGGACCTAATGCAGGCGCTTTTGGGTCTGGCCCTTCAGCATCTTGTATGAATTCTCCTGTTTGCCATTTTTCTAATTGGCCTCCCCAAAGTCCACCAAAGTAAATGTAACTCTTTTGATCATCATCGACTAAGACGGCAGGATCAATACTGAAGCTTCCCTCTAGATAATTATCTTCTGCTTTAAATGGACCAGCAGGATTGTCGCTAGTTGCGACACCAATTCTAAAAATATCGTCATGATCGCGTGCAGGGAAGAATAAATAATATTTTCCGTTTTTGTAAGCAGCATCAGGCGCCCACATTTGTTTACTTGCCCATGGTACATCTTTCACATGCAATGCTTCTCCATGATCTACAACTGGAGCGCTTACATTTTCCATTGATAAAACATGATAATCTTCCATTTTATATTGGTCACCATTATCGTTTGATTCCATATCATGATCCAAATCATGTGAAGGATAAATATACAATTTGCCATCAAATACATGTGCAGAAGGATCTGCTGTATAAATGTGTGTCACTAATGGTTCATTTTGTACAGGTTTCTTAGTCATATTAGTACCTCCATTTACATTAATAATGAAAGTATAACAGATTTTTAACACTTTGTATAATCGAAAAACAAAGTTTGTTAAATTTTTAAAGTAATACCTATAGTTTTTATGTACAAGGACGAGTTAATTCTTTCTCCATTCACTTCATTGTACATTTAGATAAAAAAGTACATGATCCTCTATTGAGCGACCATGTACATCGAGTTAATTCCATTCTTTCATTGGGAGACGAACCTTTGATTGAGTGGCATAACTAGCTATTATATATCCTAAAAATGCAAGAAATATCGATGGCACAACTGCATGCATGCCAAATGGATTAGGGAAAAATGTTTGGAAAATCAAATATGTTGTAATACCAGTAATCATAGATGTGATTGCACCATATTTATTTCCTTTTTTCCAATATAGACCTAAAATAATTGGCCATATAAAGGCAGCTTCTAATCCGCCAATTGCAAATAAATTCAACCAAATAATTAAATCAGGTGGATTGATTGCGATAAGATAGACAATGATTCCAAGTATTGCAGTAATGGAAAAACTAATGTGTTTGACTGTTTTTGTATCAATATCTGGCTTAATATAATTCACATAAATATCCTTCACAATTGTGGAACTGACCAATAGTAACAAGGAATCTACCGTAGACATAATTGCGGCGAGAGGTGCAGCTAATATAATACCCGCTAACCATGGCGGTAATACTTCTAATGCGATTAACGGCATTACTTTATCTGCAACGTCAATTCCAGGTAAAATTGGCCTTGCAAATGCACCAATTAAATGCATATTAAGCATAATCATACCAACAACTATTGTCCCGACAATGATTGCTTTATGAAATGCTTTTGTATTTTTGTAAGACATTGCACGGACAGCGATTTGTGGCAACGCAACAACACCGACACCGACAAGGATCCAGTATGAAGATACATATAGTGGTGTTAGCGTACCATCTTGTCCATATGGTGTAATAAGGTTAGGATTCTCCGCTTGTAAGTCAGCTATGATATTCGGAATACCTCCACCTGCTATAATTACAGCAATAAGTAAAATAAGTGTTCCGACAAACATAATGCTTCCTTGTACCGCATCTGTTAATGTAACAGCACGGAATCCGCCGAATGTCACATAAACTAATACAGTGAGTACGAAAAGGAGTAGAGCCGTTTCATAGGAAAGACCTGTTAGTGATTCAATTAACCTACCTCCACCTATCCATTGAGCTGCCATACTTGAGAATAAAAAAGCGACAATACTAATCGATGCGAGAATTACAACCGTTTTTGACTTGTACCTACTTTTAAGAAAATCGACCATTGTCACAGCTTGCATTTTTTTTGTTACGATTGCAAATCTTTTTCCTAGTATCATTAATGTAAAATAACCGGTGGCGACTTGCGTAATAGATAACAATACCCAACCTAACCCTTCATTGTATGCCATACCTGGCCCGCCGATAAAACTACTCGCACTTCCATATGTAGCTGTCATTGTCATAGCAAGTACGAATCCACCAAGACTTCGACCGCCTAAATAATAATCATCGATGAAAGAAGACTTGTTTTGTTTTTGTCTACTTGCAAAAAGTCCGACTAAAAAAATAAAGAGAATAGATCCAAAAAATGTAGCAGATGTTATGATGTTCATTAATCGTTTAACTCCTTATCATCAATTGCTATATCTTTAAATAAGAATGTCACTACTAGAAATACTAAAATTATCATAATAATGGTTCCTGCAATTACACTGTAAAAAAACCATTCAGGAAAACCGAACACAAAAGAATACTCGCTCGGATCTTTATCTCCAAGTCCATAAGCAAATCCGAACCACCAAAAAAAATTAAAAATGACAAGT
>JAJUGF010000224.1 GCA_029268495.1 Gracilibacillus sp. | reverse complement strand
TTAAATATGTGATTAAAAAATAAAATCATTCCTAAACCTAAACCTATAGAGTAAGGTATTTGTATCCATAATGGTTTGTCCACTTCCTCGCTAGTAAGTATGTATGCCAAGCTTTTTTGTACCTCTTGCATACTAACATCATAATGAAAATTCATTATTGCCATCGCAGAACCTACACATAAAAGAATCCAGATAAATGTAATGAGGATAATATTATGCTTTTTGTTTTCTTTTTTTATTTCTACAATTACTTGATTAGGACCAATCAACTCAAAACTTATGTGAGGAAATCCTTTAATTAATTTGTCAATTAAGACAAACCCATCAATTACTGAAACATTCTTATCACTATCTGTTATTTGATAAATTGGAATTTTACTAAATTGATTTAAATTCGTAACATTTCCTGTTAAATAGGAAATATCCTCTAAAATTAGTAAATGATTATGATCAACTGCCGTTTTCTTTTTAAGACGCACGTAGATTTTTTCTTCCACTTTTGCACACCTCCATGCTTTTACTTATTATTTCATTACAATCATTAATTATTCGTTGAACAAAAAAAAACTTAGTAAACAATATACTAAGTTAATGGAGCATTTCTTCTTTCATCTTTTCTAATATTTTCTTTTCGATTCTAGAAACTTGTACTTGAGAGATTCCTAAACGTGTTGCTACTTCTGTTTGGGTTTGGTCTTTATAGTATCTTAGATAAACAATTAATCGTTCTCTTTCATCTAATTCGTTGATTAATTGCTCCATTGTTAATTTATCAAACCAATTATTGTCGGAATCAGCTATTTGATCAAGTAATGTGATGGGATCGCCATCATTTTCAAATACAGTCTCATGAATTGATTGAGGCTTTTTAGTGGCTTCTTGCGCATGGATAATCTCTTCAGGACTAATATCTAATTTTATAGCAATCTCTTGAATGGTAGGGACCCTTCCTAACTCTTTTGTTAATTCATCTGTGATACGCCTAATTTTATTTCCAATCTCTTTTAGTGATCTGCTTACTTTAACTGTTCCATCATCTCGAATAAATCGCTGAATTTCTCCGATAATCATTGGTACAGCATACGTAGAAAACTTCACATCATAGGACAAATCAAACTTATCAATGGATTTTAACAAACCGATACAACCGATTTGAAATAAATCGTCTTGATCATATCCTCTATTCAGAAAGCGTTGAACAACAGACCATACTAACCGAATATTTTTTTCTACTAGTAAAGTCCTAGCAGATTCATCTCCTTCTTGACTTAAAGCAATGTATCGCTTCACATCTTTATCATCTAATGTTGATGCGTTCTTTAAGTTAGCCATATACATCACCTAATTACAGTAACTTTTGCTTTTTTGAAAATCTTTCACCATTCTTACTGTTGTCCCTTTACCTTTAATAGAATGAATATCTACTTTATTCATGAAATTTTCCATAATGGTAAAGCCCATTCCAGAACGTTCCAATTCTGGTTTAGATGTATATAGTGGTTCTTTTGCTAAATCAATATTATCAATACCTACTCCGTGATCTTCAATTACAATGGATAATTGATTATCATTTATTTCACATTCAATATACACAGTTTGATTGGGGTCTTCTTCATACCCATGAATAATTGCATTTGTCACCGCCTCTGATACAACTGTCTTAATTTCCGTAATTTCATCCATAGTTGGATCAATTTGAGAAACAAAGGCTGCAACGGCGACACGAGCGAATCCTTCATTTGTACTTACACTTTTGAATTGTAATTGCATAGAATTATTCATGATGCCACCCCTAACGTCAATAATGCAAAGGCCTCATTTTCTTCCAACCTTACAATTTTAAATAATCCTGACAGATCAAATAGTCTTTTTACAGCATTAGAAATAGAGCATACAACCATTTCTCCACCAATTTGTTGTACTTCTTTATATCTGCCTAATACAACACCTAGCCCTGAACTATCCATAAATTGTAAATTTTCCAAGTTTAATACTACATGTTTAGAATTGTTTTTTTGCATTTGTTCTTGCCATTCCATTTTTAAATGTGCTGCTGAGTGATGATCTAATTCTCCTTCTAATCGAACAACTAAAACATTTTCTAATGCAATGAATTGTGTAGCCAATTGCATATAAATCCCTCCCAAGTTTATAAAAAATGCATAGTCTATATTTCGATAAAGATTCTCTATAATCCTTCTAGCTGACAAAACTAGTTTATTATTTCATAAACTCGCTAAAATTCGTCATACTTCTTGTTCTATATGGAATTAAAAAATAAACTTTTATCTTCGATTCGCCAGCTCACCGTGATTCCTTTATCTCAGTTGCTTCACTCTAGCCGCTACGTTTCTTAACGAGGCACTTTCGCTTTTGTTTCATCCAGCTCAAGTGCCCAGAAACTAGCCGGCTTCGCAAACCGCCCTACGATAAGTCATCATCGATTCGCAAGCTCATCGTGATTCCTTTATCTCAGTTGCTTCACTCTAGCCGCTACGTTTCTTAACGGGGCACTTTCGCTTTTGTTACTAATTACGTAAGAAGGATTGTATGGTTCTGCCAAATAGTGTGACTAAGTTTGCTTTCTTTATATCTTCAGAGACAATTAAATCTGTACTGCTAATTACTTTATTGTCTTTTATTATTTCTAAATTACCGACTGATGTACCTTTTTTAAGTGGTAATGTAATATTTTGATCCATTTTTATATTTGTTTTCATTGAATCTAAATCTTCACCTTTTTCATGTACTATGGAAATACGATCATTCGTAACAATTTCAACCTCTTTTTGATTTGCTTTGATCCATTTAAAATCTGTTACTTTTTGATCTTTATCAAATAATGTTTTTGTAGCATATTTGCTGTATGCAAAATCCAGTAATTGACTCACATCACTATTTCTCTCTTTTGTTGTATTCGCACCCATTACAACTGCTATCACTCTCATCCCATTTTTCTCTGCTGTCGCTGTTAAGCAATACTTCGCTTCATTCGTAAAACCTGTCTTTAATCCATCAACTCCATCATAGAATTTCACTAATTTATTTGTATTGACTAACCAAAACTCGTTATCTTGTCCTTTTCGTAAATAATCTTCATATATACTTGTATACTTTGTGATTTCATCATATTTTAGCAATTCTTTTGCCATAAGTGCCATATCACTAGCAGTAGAAAGATGGTCTGTATCAGGTAACCCTGTAGAGTTTTTGAATGTCGTATTTTTCAGACCTAATTCTTTTGCCTTATTGTTCATTTTCTCAACAAATGCTTCTTCACTTCCTGCAATTCTTTCTGCTAGTGCCACACTTGCATCATTACCTGAAGCAACTGCTATCCCCTTCAATAAATCATTTACTGTCATTTCTTCTCCAGCTTCTAAAAAGATTTGGGATCCACCCATTGAAGCTGCTTTTTCACTTATCCTAACATTTTCGTCTAATGTTAATTTCTTTTCTTCTAAAGCTTCCATAATTAAAAGCATCGTCATTATTTTAGTCATACTTGCTGGTGGTAGTATTGAATCTGCATTTTTTTGATACAATACTTTTCCTGTATCTCTTTCAATTAATATTGCTGATTTAGAATTCTCAGCTAAATTCAATGTGGACTCAGACTCAGGTGTATGATGATTTGCTAATAGTCCTCCACCAAAATAAATCGAAATAAAACATAATACTAATAGCATATATACAATTTTCTTCAATTTTCCCATTTTAGAACACCTCCATAATATTCACACTACTTATTTTTGCCAAATATAAGTAATTTTATAATAAAAAACAGATGATAATTATTTTTACTACAATAAAAAAAGTATTGCATTTAGGTTTCCTCTAAACACAATACTACTCTGTATTATTTAATTACATCATATATCATTTTGTTTTTGTCTACTTTTTTCTCATTTATTGTAAATGCTTTA
>JAJUGF010000223.1 GCA_029268495.1 Gracilibacillus sp. | reverse complement strand
CCTTCTGGAACTTCATTCTCTGTCTCTAATGAGATTGGAACATTTTTGTTTGGACTTTTCACATCCACAGTCATATCAACAGTAGGTGGATCAATTCTTACATTAAGTTCATTTCCTTGGTTATCGTATACTTTGACTGGAACATCATCAAGTGTAACCGATTCGTCGAAATCACTCACATCGACAAAAGCTTTCACAATTGCGATGCGATCAACAATACCTTTTGAACTCGTTACAGTTACTTTCTCAGGATCTACATATACATTTCCTACTTCAAATCCTGCCGCAATCTTATCTCGATTAATAATATCGATGCTTACAGAATGTTCTTCACTCGATTTCTCTTCTATAGACACTTCCACCTCTTGAGGTTCAATGTACATATTCAATTGATCACTAACTCCTGAATACTCCAATGGAACAATATGTGTCCCAACACCTAAATTCTCTAAATCAACAAACACTTCAAAATTGCGTTGCATTGCAGTTGCTGTTACCAAGCTAACAGATCCTTGTAAGGAAACCTTTACTGTCTCTGGTACTCCACTTACAACGAATTTCTCTGAATCAATTTCAGTACTTACTGGTATATCTTCTAATGTTCTTGTTTCATTGGATGTACCAAAGATAGAACCATAACCATCATCTTCATCAGTAAACTTCTCATCAAATGCTACGACAACAAACAATAACACTGCAAGTAGTAAAGAAATCAGTCGAATTGCCCATGGGTTTTCTAACCATTTGTTCATTTTTTCTTCCCCCTCCAATTCCAACCTTTTGGTGTAGAGGATTTAAATTTGGTTATCAATTCTTTCTCTAATAATTCAGCTAAACGATCAATTGTAATATCACGATACAATTCACCATTTCTAGTACATGAAATATTACCTGTCTCTTCAGATACGATGATAGTAATCGAATCTGTTACTTCACTTATACCTAATGCTGCTCTATGTCTTGTTCCTAGTTCTTTTGAGATAAATGGACTTTCAGATAATGGCAAATAACAAGCTGCCGCAACAATTTCATCTTTGTTTATAATAACAGCACCATCATGTAATGGTGTGTTCGGTATGAATATATTTGTTAATAATTGATTCGTTAATTTCCCATTGATAGGAATACCTGTGGAGATGAAGTCACCCATCGCCGTTTCTCTTTCAATCGTTATTAACGCACCAATTCTACGCTTCGCCATGTAATTACATGAATCTGTAATTGCTTTAATCGATTGATGAAAAATTTCATCCTCCGATGTAGAATTCCTTGAGAAAAAGCTTCCTCTTCCTAACTGCTCAAGTGCTCTTCTTAATTCAGGCTGGAACAAAATAATGATTCCGAGTGGTCCCCACATAATGACCTGCCAAATAATCATACGCACTGTAGCCAAATCTAACATAACACTTATAAGATAAAAGAATATAACAACGAAGATTCCTTTTAATAATTGTATCGCCTTCGTTCCTCTTATAAGCATTAACAACTTATAAAGGACATACCAGACAATAGCTATATCTACAAAGATCTTCAATATTTCTAACAAAGTCAAGTCACTACTAAACATACCAACACAACCTTCTGTCCATCTGAATCCTCTTCCTATTTTATAATTGTAGTAAGCATATTTATTATAGCATAAAGTGAAACTTATCAGAAAATTAACGTATGTAAAAAGACGACAAGCAACGGAGGAGCTATTCCTAAACGATACAAACAGAAGAAAGCGACCTAAATATTCTAAAGGTCACTTGTCTTCTTGTTATTCATCAAATACATCAAATACTTCTGCTGTCATTTCTTTAATCTTGTACCATAACCAGCTAAATACTTCGTCAACTTGCTTAATTTCACCTGTAACACTTCCTGCAGAAGCTGTGAGATGCTCTCCATTTATAATAATCACATCTCCTTCTACAGCCCCATCAACTCGCACATTTCCATTCTTCACTTCTAAATCCTCATGAATGATGATACCTTCTGGAACAATTACCGTGTCATTTTCTACAACTAAATTCATACCTTTAGGATACGTCAAGGCATGATCTTGATTCCATGTCGTTAGTAGACTACTTGACATAAAAATGAAAAATATTGCCGCAGCAGTTAACAATGGATGTACCCTAACCCAACGCTTCACTGTTGTTCGTTTTGTTTCTTTCGGTAGACCATTCATTACTTTCATTGTAAAATCTTGTGATGGTTGTAAATCTATATTCGCTGTTACTAATGCAACAGTTTGCTTCAATTCACGAAAATGTTGTTGGCAATCCTCACACGAATTCAAATGGGAGCGTAGTTTTTCTTCATCATTAGATGCAAGGTCACCATCTAAATATTGATGCATTAACTCTACTACTTCTTCATTACAGTTCATCTTACTCACACTCCTTTACACATTACGAAGCTTTTTACGTAAAGCCTCTCTTCCCCGATGAATTCTTGTTTTTACTGTACCTACAGGGATTTCCAATATTTCACTGATTTCTTTCAATGACAATTCATCGATGAATCGTAATGCAATAATACTACGGTACTTTGCTGGTAATGCCATGATTTCTTTTTGGATATAGCTCTGCGTCTCTAAGCTTTCGACTTCATCCTCTGGTAACCTATTATCATCAGGAATTTGCGAATACAGCGTTAATCCCTCTCCACCTTGAATCTCGGCATCAAGATAATAATCTGGTTTCTTTTTCCTCATTCGGTCAATAGCTAAATTTGTCGCAATTCGATACAACCATGTCGCAAATTTTCGATTTTCGTCATATGATTGTATGTTAATATATGCACGAATGAAGGCTTCTTGTGCAATATCCTCTGCTTCATGTTTATTACCGACCATACGAAAGCAAATTGCAAATACTTTTCCTTGAAAGTGTTCTACAATTTCTTCAAAGGCAGATTGGTCTCCCTTTTTTACTAATTTAATACTCTTTACTATTTTCTCTTCAATCATCTTTTATACCTCCGCTAAATTTGCGGTCATCTACTATACGAAACACCACAACATAAGGTTTCATTTATGTATCATTTATTTTTTAAAAAATATGGAGAAATAGAACAATTTCATACTCTTCATTTTGTCTGTGTATTTAGTCCATTTCATATGCAATTAGATGAAATACTATCTTTATTAATAATAATCATATGCAATATATAATTATAACAAGTTTTCTTGATTTTTTGTCTATATTTTGAAAAATTAACAGATTAAATTAGCATAGTTTCTATTTTGAGATCATTTTGGTATAATATGGATGCGAGTAGTGCTTTTTATTAATATTGCAGAAATAGTATTTACTTATATTCTGGGATAAGCCATTTACAAAACAGAGTAAAGTATAACAAAAGTGGGCTATGAATGGATTAACAAGAGCTTTATTCTTTTGGAAGCGTGGAAGATTAGAGGAATTTTCAAATAAATATAGAATATATATACTAATTAAGAAAAAGGAGGGTTACAATGAGTAAACAGCTAAAAAGGTCATCTACAGACAAAGCATTAATGGGAGTTTGTGGAGGAATTGCAAATTTTTTTGAAATTTCTTCATTTGTTACAAGGTTAATTTTTTTCATATTTCCAGCACTAAGCGTAGTATATATAATCTTAGCATATTTCCTTCCAGAGGAAAGATCATTGTAGAACAGTAGAGAGATTTGCGTAGACACCTAGTTTCTTGGACATTGGAACTAGATGCCATTATGTTAGCTCATTAAATTTTGTTCACAAGTGGCAATTTTATAGTTTTCCAAACAAAAAAAGGCATGTATAATACATACCTTTTAATATATGGAGCCTAGCGGGATCGAACCGCTGACCTCCTGCGTGCAAAGCAGGCGCTCTCCCAGCTGAGCTAAGGCCCCATGAAATGGTGAGCCATGGAGGATTCGAACCTCCGACCCTCTGATTAAAAGTCAGATGCTCTACCAACTGAGCTAATGGCTCT
>JAJUGF010000222.1 GCA_029268495.1 Gracilibacillus sp. | reverse complement strand
CTCTATTAAAGAAAACGAATCGAATCGAAAAGATATAAAGGTGTGAGGATATGCAGAAAACATTTGATATTGTTATTATTGGCGGTGGAACAACAGGTTTATTCGCGACATATTATGCGACAATGCGAGGATTAGATGTTTTGTTAATTGAGTCGCAACAACGATTAGGCGGAAAAGTTATGCAATTCTTTCCAGAAAAATTAATCTATGATGTTGGTGGATTACCTGAAATATTAGGAGAACAACTAGTAAAACAAATGGAGAAGCAAGCAAGAAGACATCAACCACCAGTAGTAGTAGGTCAATTTGTTACAAATATAGATCAACAAGAAGATGGGTTCACATTAACAACATCCACAAAAGAAAAGTATCAAGCGAAGAAAGTACTTTTAGCAACAGGTGCTGGAACTTTTCATGCAAAAAGACCAGAAGAATGGGATGCATTATCCCCTCAATCCTTTAAAGAAACGGTCCCAACTACATTAGATGATTTAGTATCTTATACAGACAAACATGTCGTAATTACAGGAAACAGTAAAGTGAATGTGAGTTGGGCACTATATGTAAGTAAAGTCGCAAGTGAAGTGACGATTATTAATAATCAACAAACATTTCAGCATATTACAGAAGAAGAGCAAGAAGCATTACAGAACGCACAAGTAAACATTTATAAGAATACGAAAATAAAAGACTTTCTTATCGAAAATGACACATTGACAGGAATGATTATAAAGGAAACAAGCAATCATGTGGAGCAAACAATTAAAGCAGATTGTTTGATTACATATAACGGTATTTCATTACAAGAGACACCATTTACACAATGGGGTATCGTAATGGAAAAAGGCCGCATCAATGTAAATGCATGTATGGAGACAAATGTATCAGGAATTTTTGCTGCAGGAGATATTGTCCAATATCCTGGGAAGACTATGTTAATTGCAACAGGCTATACAGATGCAATGACAGCAATTAACCATGCACATATGCAAATAAATCCAAAAGCGAAAGAACAAGTATATAGTACAGTAATCTATCAGACCAGAAAGTGACAGCTAATAACGGAGATATAAAAAAGATGTCATTATTCTATGACATCTTCAGGTCTTTTTCCTTTTCTTAATTCACGAATGCTTAATCCAAAATCCATCTGTAAATGGGGATAGTCTTTAAAATTGGTGAAATCTCCTCCCCAACTAAATCCTAAATCCTTCGCTAAATCCACTACTTCCATCCAATCACTCTGCCCATTCTGATTCCCGTCATACTCTAAATCCCAAATAGCACTTTCAGGACTTGGCAATAGGGCAAAGTCAATCGCTAAACCATAATTATGATAAGATTCGCCACCTTTAGCATAGGTAACGACAGAGCCATCCGTTGTTCGCCCTCTCGCATATATCGCATCTTGTTCATCGAATGAACGAAATGCATCTGTAATAATAATAGGAATACCAATTTTCTCTGCTTGATTTTGAAGCGCATCTGCTTTTTCAGCAACAATAGGATGTAAACTTGTAGGTAAAGGCCTATTGCTATATTCCTTATACATACTATATTGATAGATAAAAATAGCCCCAATGATAATGGCTATAAAGATAAGAAAGCGAAATTTCATGAAATTCTCCTTGTATAAATGTTCTGATTATTTCGAAAATATTACGTAATATGTTACGATGGATATATGCAAGTTTTTATCGATTATATGGACAACCAGTATCTATTATAGCATGCGTAATAAAGGAATAAAGTAAGACATATCATGGTGGTTAGTGTGAAAGATTCGCATAACATCAAGATAAAATTTAGAGAGCATTGGGAGGCCAAATCGTATGAAAAAAGATTTACGTATTAAAAGTCATGTATTTGATGATGCAAAAAGAGCACCGAACCGCGCCATGTTACGTGCAGTCGGAGTGACAGATGAAGATTTTAAGAAACCGATGATCGGGATTGCAAGTACATGGAGTGAAGTGACCCCATGTAATATTCATTTAGATGATTTAGCAATTCAAGCAAAAGAAGGTGCACGTAAGAGTGGTGGTGTGCCGATGATTTTCAATACTATCACTGTTTCTGATGGTATTTCTATGGGGACATCTGGAATGCGATATTCCTTACCGAGTAGAGATGTCATTGCAGATTCGATTGAAACGGTTGTAGGAGCAGAGAATCTAGACGCATATGTAGCAATAGGTGGATGTGACAAGAATATTCCTGGTTGTTTAATCTCGATAGCGCGTTCAGATGTACCAGCAGTATTCGTATATGGTGGTACGATTGCACCAGGCTATCGTAATGGTCAAAAGCTTGATATTGTTTCTGTATTTGAAGGTGTTGGTAAACATAATAATGGGGATATTGATGATCAAGAATTAAGAGGAATAGAATGTGCTGCATGCCCAGGAGCGGGATCATGTGGTGGAATGTATACAGCGAACACGATGGCAACTGCTGTGGAAGCACTTGGTATGAGTTTGCCAGGAAGTTCATCTAATCCAGCAGAATCTAAAGAAAAATTAGAAGATTGTCACAAAGCAGGAGAAGCAGTTTATCAGTTATTAGAAAAAGGAATTTATCCAAAAGATATCCTAACAAAGAAGGCGTTTGAAAATGCAATTACAGTCGTGATGGCATTAGGAGGTTCGACAAATGCTGTGCTTCATTTATTAGCAATTGCGAATGCTGCACAAGTAGACGTGACAATAGATGATTTCAATCGTCTTCAAGAAAAAGTACCACATTTAGCTGATTTAAAACCAAGCGGTAAATATGTAATGGAAGATTTGCATAAGATTGGTGGAGTTCCAGCTGTAATGCGATTGCTACTAGAAAATGGTTACTTACATGGTGATTGTCTAACGGTTACAGGTAAAACAATCGCTGAGAATTATACAGATGCACCAATTCTGGGGGAAGAACAAGATATTATTCGTCCATTTAGTGATCCTTACCGCAAAAATGGTCCACTTGTTGTGTTAAAAGGAAATCTTGCACCAAGTGGGGCTGTAGCGAAGGTCTCCGGAGTGAAAGTAACACGCCATACAGGGCCTGCGCGTGTATTTAATACAGAGGAAGAAGCGACAAAAGCAGTGATGAATAACGACATTAAAGAAGGAGATGTACTTGTTATTCGTTATGTTGGACCAAAAGGTGGACCAGGAATGCCTGAGATGTTATCCATTTCAGCCATATTAGTAGGAAAAGGACTAGGTCAAAAAGTCGCATTATTAACAGATGGCCGTTTTTCTGGAGGTACACATGGGCTTGTCGTTGGACATATTGCACCAGAAGCACAAGTTGGTGGACCAATCGCATTCCTAGAAGAGGGCGATATCGTTACAATTGACTCTGAACAAAAAGAAATTACAATGGAAGTATCAGAAGACGAGATTGCGAGTCGTCGTAACAAATGGCAAGCACCAGAGTTGTACAAACGAGGAGTTTTAGGTAAATACGCACACAATGTATCATGCTCATCTCAAGGGGCAGTAACAGATTTTATAAACCGTAAAGATTAATAAAAAACAAGAGGGTAGCACCTCTTGTTTTTTATTATATGCAAAATTAACGTGACGCAGGGAAAATGGGAGCCACGCAGGGAATGCGAGAGTGACGCAGGAAAAATAGAAATCACGCACGAATTCCAGCAGACACACCAGAAATCCATTAACCAAGAAGTTAATAACATGCCTTTTATTAAATAATTAATGATGAGTTTCAATAAATCCTGCGTCACACGAATAATCCCTGCGTCGCTCACCAGATTCCAGCGTCCCGCGAATAATCCCAGTGTGGCTCAACAGATTCCTGCGTAACACCTCAACTCTCAAATCAAATCCAATTATTTCAATCTATTATTATGATAAGAAAGTATACCGATTGCACCAAAGCTATGCTATAATGTTAAATAATTATCATGAATATACAAAATATTTAGACAATAAGGGGAGATTAG
>JAJUGF010000221.1 GCA_029268495.1 Gracilibacillus sp. | reverse complement strand
CACTTTATCTCAGTTGGTTCACTCCAGTCGCTACGTTTCTAAACGGACGTTTCCGCTTTTGTTCTCGTCTAGCTCCAACGCCCAGAAACTAGGCGACTTCGCAAACCGCCCTACGATAAGTCATCATCGATTCGCAAGCTCATCGTGATTCCTTTATCTCAGTTGGTTCACTCCAGTCGCTACGTTTCTAAACGGACGTTTCCGCTTTTGTATATTTGTGTAGCAGAAGTATTTCAATTTCTTATAGCTTGTACTCGTTTTTATTGTTGGGATTTGCTACAATAATAGAAGCGGTAATAAATTATGGTAAAGGGGTCAAAAAGATGGGGTATCAGGCATTATATCGCGTTTGGCGTCCGAAGAATTTTGAGGATGTTGTTGGACAAGGACATATTACGCGTACATTGCAAAATGCGATTATGCAGGATAAATTTACTCATGCATATTTATTTTCAGGTCCTCGTGGTACAGGAAAGACGAGTGCAGCCAAAATATTTGCTAAAGCGGTGAATTGTGAGAGAAGCCCATCATTAGAACCTTGTAATGAATGTGCTGCGTGCAGAGGTATACAAGATGGTTCCATATCAGATGTCGTTGAAATAGATGCTGCTTCTAATAACGGTGTGGAACAAATCCGCGATATCCGTGATAAAGTAAAGTATGCACCGAGCGTTGCTACATATAAAGTATACATTATTGATGAAGTGCACATGTTATCGATTGGTGCATTTAACGCATTATTAAAAACATTAGAAGAACCACCGAAACATGTAATTTTTATATTGGCAACAACAGAGCCACATAAAATACCATTAACCATTATTTCAAGATGTCAACGATTTGATTTTAAGCGTATTTCCCAACAAGCAATGGTTGATCGGATGGCACATATTACAAGGGAAGAAAATGTTGCCATTTCTACTCAAGCATTAGAGATGGTAGCACTAGCTGCTGAAGGTGGAATGCGTGATGCGTTAAGTTTATTAGATCAGGCAATTTCCTATAGCGAAGAAGAAGTGACAGTAGAAGATGTACTTGCAGTCACAGGTTCTGTTTCCCAACAAAATTTAGCTACTATCGTCCAAGTAATGTATGATAAAAATGTACAACAAGCATTAGTAGAAGTGGATCAATTGATTCAGACAGGAAAAGATCCAGGACGTTTTGTCTTTGACCTTATTTACTTTTTACGTGATATCTTACTGTATCAAACAGCGTCTAATTTAGAAAATGTTTTAGAGCGTGCGATTGTTGATGATCGATTTAAAGAGTTGACTGGTAAGATAGATGCAATTTGGCTGCAATCAGCAATAAAAGAATTGAATGCATGCCAACAAGAAATTAAGTGGACAAATAGCCCAAAGGTATTTATTGAAATTGCTATATTGAAAATTTGCCAACAAGAGGCGGAGCAATCTGAGAGTACATCTAATGATTACGAACAATTACTTCAAAAAATATCGATGCTTGAAAATAAGTTAAAAGAGATGCCAAAACAAATTGTTGAGCAAGAGAAAAGACCTCAACAACAACGAAGAAGTACACCTAGTCGAAATAATTATAATGTACCATATGATAGAATTAGACATGTGTTGACAGAAGCGTCAAAAGACTTAATTAAACAAGTTCGAACAAAATGGCCTAATATTATGGAAACACTAAAGAAAAGAAGTGCACCAGCACATGCTACTATTCAGAATAGTAAGCCAAGTGCAGCTTCTCCGAATTTTATAATACTTGCCTTTCGTTATGAAATACACTGTTCGCTTGCATTAGAACATAAACAAACGATAGAATTAGTCTTATCTGAAGTACTAGGACATGAGATTAGTTTTATCCCTATTCCTGAGGAAAACTGGAATACATTAAGAGAAGAATATGTAAAGAAACAAAAAGAACAAGATTCGACTGATACAACACCTACTATAAAGGAACAAGATCCTGTTATAGATAAGGCGAGAGAGTTGGTCGGCGAGGATTTGTTAGAAGTGCATGATGAATAATAATATTTATATACATTTTTAGGAGGGATTTCCATGCGTGGTGGAGGAAATATGAACAAAATGATGAAACAAATGCAAAAAATGCAAAGAGATATGATGAAGGCACAAGAAGAACTTCAAGAAATGACTTTTGAAGCAACTGCAGGTGGCGGAATGGTCAAAATTACGGCAAATGGAAAAAAGGAAATTACAGATATCGAAATTAAAGAAGAAGTAGTGGATCCAGATGATATCGAAATGCTACAAGATTTAATTTTGGCTGCAACAAATGAAGTATTAAAAGAAGTAGAAGACAAGACAAATGATACAATGGGTAAATTCACAAAAGGATTAAATTTACCTGGAGGCATGTTCTAGGAGGCAGTTTGCATGTATTATCCAGAGCCAATATCAAAATTGATTGATAGTTTTACGAAATTGCCAGGTATCGGACCGAAGACAGCAGTCCGCCTGGCTTTCTTTGTACTAAATATGAAAGAAGATGACGTATTAGACTTTGCAAAAGCATTAGCTAACGCGAAAAGAGAGTTAAGTCATTGTAGTATATGTGGGCATATTACAGATCAGGATCCTTGTGCAATTTGTACAGATAATACAAGGGATAGTTCTTTAATTTGTGTCGTACAAGATCCAAAAGATGTGATAGCAATGGAAAAAATGAGGGAATTCCGAGGGAAATACCATGTGTTGCATGGTGCCATTTCCCCAATGGATGGAATTGGGCCTGAAGATATTAATGTACCTTCATTAATTAACAGATTAAAAGATGACGAAATTCAAGAATTGATTCTAGCAACAAACCCGAATATAGAAGGAGAAGCAACAGCGATGTATATATCTAAGCTAGTAAAGCCTTCTGGAATTAAAACAACAAGAATTGCACACGGCTTACCAATGGGTGGAGACTTAGAGTATGCGGATGAAGTTACTTTGTCTAAGGCATTAGAAGGAAGAAGAGAACTATAAAAAGGGTGGTTGTATGCTTAAATCAAAAAAGGTAAAAAAGTCTGTATTAGACCAAGACATCTTAACATCTATACAACAACTAAAGTCTGAATGGGATCATTTAGAATCAATAATGTATCGTAGTATTGAACCTAGCGAGAAGGGACAGTTTGATTTAGCAGTAACTAAAGCGAAGTATTTGTATTTGATTAAAGAAGCAAAATATAGAAGCATCTCTGCAAATTAACCAGTCTATTTCTTCCCCTTTCTACATATAGTAGTAATAATTATATTGTACAAAGGGGACAAGCAAATGGATATATGGATAATCGGAGGTATAATAGTTTTAATTGTTCTTCTTCTAGTAAAAGGTATACCGATTAATTTTACAAAGCTGATTGGACAAAGTGCAATTAAAGTAACGATAGGTGTTCTATTTTTATTCTTTTTTAATCTTTTCGGTGCTTCATTTGGATTGCACATACCGATCAACATTTTCACAACAGTTGTTGTTGGAATTTTAGGCATTCCAGGAATTGCATCATTAACTGCCATTCATTTATTTATCGTGTAACAACGGAATATATTTTTCTTATTAGAATGGATGTAAAAAGAAGTGTGGCTATTAGCTATCACTTCTTTTTTAATAGTTTTGAAATATTTTTTAGGAAAAGTGTTGACTTACAAGTTTAATAGATGGTATAGTATTACTTGTCGCTGAAAACGACGTAATGTTATCTCAACTTGACTTAAATAATTAATTAAAAAAGTTGTTGACATTGAATTTTAAAAGTGATATACTTTAAAAGTTGTCACAAAAACTTGATCATTGAAAACTGAACAAAACAACCAGTATGATATATAGTAAGAAATGCTAGCTTTTAGAAGCGAGCTTAAAATCAACTTTATTTGAGAGTTTGATCTTGGCTCAGGACGAACGCTGGCGGCGTGCCTAATACATGCAAGTCGAGCGCAGGAAGCAAACAGATCCCTTCGGGGTGACGTTTGTGGAATGAGCGGCGGACGGGTGAGTAACACGT
>JAJUGF010000220.1 GCA_029268495.1 Gracilibacillus sp. | reverse complement strand
AGAGCCTGTTCTTTCTCAATTTGCAGAAGAACAGGCTGATTTATTAATTTTCATTTTTGACCTTTTCCATCTTCATTGCAGTACTTTGTCCGGGATATGATTCTGCAACTACACTATACGTAACAACAACTTTATCACCTAATTGAAGTGAATTTAAAAACGAATCTTCTAATTCTGAGACCTTGAAATAGATAGCATTCCCCATTTTTTCATACATCTCTTCTTCTTTCAATTGTTCCACATTTGTTTCTAAATACTTTTCAGTGACTAACATTGTATCATCCGTTATTTTTGCAATGTATCCAATCATTTCGTCATTGTTCTTGACTTCTCCATCTGAACTACAAGCAATTAGAGCTAAAGACAACAATATAAAAACAATCATTTTCTTCATAGTATATTTTCCCCTCTTTATTTGTATTATTTGTCGGTTAGAGATAGGAAAAGTTACAATTATCATTCATATATTGTTTAAAAATACAATTATTTTTGATTAATTATTTACTAATTTATGGCCACAATTTCCACAAAAGTTCATTCCTTCTGTTTTTGTACCACAATTTGGGCAGAAATTAGAAATAGCTTGTGTGCTTTTAGTTTCTTTCTTATCATTATCGCGAATCATTTCTTTTGCCATATTCATGCCCATCATCATTCCAGCGATATCGGTTGCAGGTGAGCCTCCACCATTTTTTTCATTTGAAAGCGAATCTGCAAAGGCCACTTCTTTATATCTATGCATATCACCAATCATACCATGTGAAGCTGATTTTGTTATCATTTCTTGTATTTCTTTAGGATAATTAAAGCTCATAATGTTAAATCTAGTTATTGTTAATCCATCATTCAGTAATTGCATATCTAAATCTTCCTGTATTCCACTTGCAATTTCGAATGAGTTAGCCTGTAAATTAAACATATCTTTGCCTTCTTTAGAAATCCACTTCATCAACAACTGATCAAGTATTGCTGTAATGCGTAACTTCACATCTTCAACAAAATAGTTCTCTTTCACACCTACAATCTCATCAATTAATTTTACATAATCCGTTACTTTAAATTGAAAAGTACCATTTGCTCGTATTGGTAATCCACCTGGGAGCTGTGGTGTCGGTATATGAACCGCACTTTTTGTCCCCCATTTAACTGTAAATTCTTTTGTATTTACGAATAATACTTCTATACGTATACCACTATTAAAACCAAATTTGAAACCTTTTAATGTTGAGAGTAATGGGATAATTTCTGATTCTATTTCGTATTCACCGTCGTCTTTAAATACACCTTCAATTTTCCCTTGATTAAAAAAAACAGCATCTTGACCTGGGCGTATAATTAATTTACTACCTTTTTTGATTTCATTGTTATTCCACTTCCAAAAAATCATGTCATCTCTAAATTCTTCCCATTCCACTACATTCGAAAACTGTCCCTTGAATAAATTAAACATCCTATTCCATCCTTTCTTCTAGTTAAAAACTACCTCTACTCCCAGTATGCGAGTGTCCACCACTAGTTACACCGCCACCACCAGAGTTATTATCATTCTTTGGTATCTTCGTTCTCGTGACTGTTTTATGTGTAAATACATCACGCTTTGCTTTTATTCTCGAATTATCCACATATGTCTGGTGTGACACGGTGACCTTGCCACCCATATTAAACAACATTATACCAACAATCGTAGCAGCAATAATTAGTGCAATAATCAATTGGAACCATGTTTTTAAAAATATATTATTAGGGCTTATAGGCATACCGATATGACGGTCTACTTCCTTAATAAATTGTTCTATTACTAAATCAAATTTGTTCTCTGAGAGAAATGGAGTAATATCTTCTCTTATTTCATCCAATCGACTATTCGTCAAATACTTTTGATAATCTCCAAAGCCTGCTAAGTACACTTCTCTTCCTTTTAAATCAATTGTCAAGATAGCTGTATTACCATATTCTTTTTCATAGCCAAACTTATATTGATCATATGCATCTTGTGTATACTTTTCAATATCTATCCCATTGCCTTTAAGATTTTCTTCTATTATGACAATAATATCTATTTCACTCTCTTGACTGATTTCTTCTGCTAGTGAAGACAATTCTGAATATTTATCCTCTAATAGCAAGTCTGCATGGTCAAAAATTAATTTCCCTTCCCCTTGAACTGGTAATTGAAACAAGAAAAGCAAGAGAAATAGATACACCCATTTGAACTTTTTCACCATAATGCACCACCTAATAATAACGCAATAATCTTCAACACTATAAAACTACTTGAAAATAATCCCAAAAACCACAAACTTACTTTTTGCATACTAACTGGTGGCTTTCCCACTATTTTTCCTGTTTGTGCATTCATCAAAAAGTTATGTTCTTGTTTCTCTAAATCATAATAAATCATCCAAATAGGCAAAAGCACATAATAGCTATGTTTTTGTTTTGTATTAATATTCTTTTGATGGTACTGAACAGAGGTATACCCATTAATCGTAGAAGTTATATAGTTATCAATATAAGATTTCACTTTATTTTTTACTCTAGGATACAATTGTTCATCATTATAATTGTATTTTTCAGCGAGATATCCTGCTAAATATGCTGTCTTAAAAGGTTTAAGGTCATTATAATTATATGGTTCTAATTTATCCATTATTTGATCATCTAATTTCTCTGAAGCATCTACAGGAACCTTTGCATAATCTATATCTAATTTACGATACACATCATAATGACTCGTCTCTGTTACTTGATACTCGCCACTTGTGTATGTACGTACTTTTGTTGCTTTTGCATGCACTTCTACATCATTATTTAAATCATACATCCAAAACGGGACATACATTCCAGTAATATTTTTCACTCTATTTGCTGTCATAAATCCTTTAGGTGTTAGTCTACCATTACGGCACCATTTCTTAAAAGCTTGCATAGCTTCTTCCTTACTGATTGTAAATGGGATAACTTGTACTGGTGCTAATTCGCCTGATAATCTATCAACTAATATAACGGCACCCCCACAAAAACTACATGAAGTAGCAGTGGTATCTTTATCTGTAACTACAACAGCGCCACAATTCTCGCAATGGTATTCTCTCGCATCATCTTGTTCAAATGTCTGTGTCAGCTTAATATCTTCTAGTTGTTCGACAGATTGATTATGGCCACAACTATCACATGACAACATGCCTGTTTCACTATTAAAATTCATATCTGCCCCACAATTTGGACATGTATGATGAATAAGCATTTTAACACCTCTCTATTCTTTATCGATCTAGTGTATTTTTCCTTAGTTCTGATAATGCTTCAAGTTCAGCTAATTCTCTTCTCAATTTTTCTTCTTGATAATCTAATCCTTCTGACTGGCTTGTTTGATTACTCTTCCATTCTAGTTCTAATTGATTCATTTGATCTATTTGTTCTGATAAACGTGCATATGTTGCATCGAATTCAAATATATGTTGTTGAATGATTTCTTTGTCTTTTTGTAATTGCTGATATTGACGTTCTGTTTCTTCTAATTGATGCTTCGCTGTTTGTGCGATTTTTAAGTCATTTGTTTTATCGATATATTTTTTTAGTTTCTCTATTATGGTCACTTGCTCAACTATCTGCCGATCTATCCTTAAACGTTTTGTATATAATGTATCTACTTTAGATTTTAATTCTCGTAATAATTGATTTCTATCTTTTGTGTCGTCATTTTTACTTCTACTATTATCTTTTATTATGGATTTTGCTTTTTTAAAAAGTCCCATTTTATTCACCTCACTATTTATTCATACGTCTTTGCATATAAATAAGTTTCAACATTCTGCAATCTTTCACAAAGTGTGATAATCCTAACATCCAAATCTGCCATCGAATAGTATGATAAACAAAACTGGAGGTGTACACATGGTTCGTGCATATATGGATATGAATTGTATTAGTCAAGTAAAAGAACTACTTTATCAGCTAAAAGGTGATGTGCAGATTGAAACACTTCGACCAATATTCCACCATT
>JAJUGF010000219.1 GCA_029268495.1 Gracilibacillus sp. | reverse complement strand
TGGAGCGAACCAATAGAAGGAAAAGTTCCCTGTCATCCATGCAGTTTTTCGTGTAAGTGTAGTATAATAAATATCTAATGACATTTTTAACACAATGATTAGATCGTAAATTATCTTAAAATAAGGATGGTTGCAACATGATTGTGAAAACAACGGAAGAAATACAAAAATTAAAGGAAATCGGGAAAATTGTTGCAGAAATAAGAGATACTCTCGTTTTGGCAGCAAAACCAGGTGTCACAACAAAAGAATTAGATTTGTTGGCAAAAGAGCTTTTTGATAAAAATGGAGCTATCTCTGCACCGAAGGGAGAATATGATTTTCCTGGGTTTACATGTATTAGCGTAAACAAAGAGGTTGCACACGGGATACCGAGCGACAGAGTAATTCAAGATGGTGATTTAGTAAATATTGATGTGTCTGCATCAAAAGATGGTTACTTTGCGGATACTGGCATTTCTATTGTGATTGGGAATGGTTCAAAGTTAAAACAGAAACTTTGTGCTGTAGCTAAAGAAGCATTTGATGCAGGATTAGCCTATGTTCAACCAGGTGCAAAAATTAGTCAAATCGGTAATGCTGTTGAGCAAACAGCAAAGAAAAATGGTTTAACTGTCATTAAAAACCTTACTGGACATGGAATTGGAAGAAAGATTCATGAGGCTCCTAATCATATTTACAACTTTAAAAATACATGGGATGACGAAGTATTAAAAGAAGGAATGGTTATTGCGTTCGAACCTTTTATCTCTTCCAATGAAGAAGAAGTATTTCAATTAGATGATGGTTGGACGATTGCTGCAGAAAGAAGTTTTGTTGCTCAAATTGAACATACAATTATTCTAACAAATGACGGCCCAATCCTTACAACAGTAACAGAAAGTAAATAATGAGCAATACAATGATGGAGTGTTTTAAATGAATAAGAAAGATATAGCAGATATTCGCAAACAATTTAAATTAGATAATGATTTATTAAAGCTAAAAGAGATTTTTAATGTATATATTATGAAGGAATCAAGTGACATCTATCATCAACAAAGTCAACCATTTGAGATGCTAGATCAAGACGAACAAGAATTATTTTTGTCCAATTTCAAAAAAGTTCTTACAGGTAACTTAGATGAGAAGATATTTGAATTGAAATTCTCACCGAACGCAGAAAATCATAGTCAATATATTTTACATCGTGGATTGCTTACAGAAGATATGGATGCATGGAAGGAAGAAATGTTGTTACTTGTTGAAAAAATGTTACAAGAACATACATATGAAATGGATATTGTCGTTACATTCATTCGCGGAGAATATTACAAACCGATGAAGCGTCGTAGTACGGAAGATGAAGAAAGTGCCCGAAACGCGGTATACTCTCATCCGTTTATTCTGTGTAGCTTAAATAAAACACAAGACCCCAAAAAGGAACTTCACTTTGACTATGTAGAACGGTCTTTTAAATATAATGTAGTCGTCGATCCTGTTATCAATCTAAATGCCCCTATCGCTGGGTTTTTGTTCCCATGTATAACAGATAATGCACAAGATGTAAATCGTGTCTTGTATACAACTGGAAAGGCAAATGAACCTGATCCTCATTTTATTGAGGATGTGTTGAATGCGGAAGAAACGCTAACAGCAAAAGATGACAAAATCGTCTTTGAAGAAGTGGTCCGGGATGCTGTTGGTCACCAATTAAGTACGACAACACTTGCAAATGTATATGAAGAGATTCATAGAGTCATGGAAGAGAACGAAGAAGAAGAGGAAGAACCACGACTTGATTACAGAGATGTGGAAAGAGTACTTAAAGTAAGTGGCATTGAAGACGTCGATACAGAAACAGTAGAAACAGCCTTTAAAAACGTAATAGACGATGAGAAGTACGAAATGAAAGCACGTAATATTGTACCAAAATTCGAATCCAAGTCGATAAAAATAAATACAAAAGTAGCAAATATTGCAGTGAGTCCACAAGATTTAAAGTTTGTAAAACAAGTTCACTTTCATGGAAAAAGATATTTAATGATTGAAGTGGAAGAAGATACTATTATTGATGGATTTACAATGATACCAGAAGCATTTACAGCAATTCGACCATTAACAGACGAAGAAAATTAATATCTAAACAACGAAAAAGGTTCGCCTATACCAAATGGCGAACCTTTTCTAATCATAAGTTTTGTTTTTTCTCTTTTATCACATCTGCCAACAGCTTCACACCTGTCTCGATTTCTTCCATTGATGCATAGCTAAAAGAAAGACGCAAATAATGTTTTCCATTATTCGGATTTAAGAAGAAATAACGACCAGGTAAATACGCAACACCACGGTCTAGGGCATCTTGCAATAACTGATTTGTATCGATCCCTTGTACTTCTACCCATACAAAATAGCCACCTTCTGGTACAATCCAATGCACAATAGAAGGCATGTGCTCATTTAAACTTTTTATCATGCAATCCCGTTTTTGCATATATGCTTTTCTAAGTATTTCTAAATGTGTTTGTTGGTCATTATTCGCTAAATATGTCGACATAATCGCTTGTGTAAATGGGTGATCTAAGTCTTTTTTGAACCAATAAAGCGATGTAATTAGTTCTTCTGTTGCGACAATGTAGCCAATACGTAAGCCTGGTGCGACTACTTTTGATAATGAACCAACATAGAGTACGCGATTCTCCTTATCGAGCGATTTTAATGTTGGCAACTCTTTATTGAAATATAATTCCCCATACGCATCGTCTTCTAATATATGAAAATCATAATGAGAAGCAAGTGCTAAGAGATGCCTTCTTCTCGCTAATGGCATTGTCGTACCAGTCGGATTCTGGAATGTCGGAATCGTATAAACAAAGCGTGGTAAAGACTGACCTTGACTTTGTCTCATCTCCAAAAATTCCTCTAGCTTATCTGTTCGTAATCCTTTCTCATCTACAGGTATACAAATTAATCTGTTGGTATAATTACGAAAAATTTCTAATGCTTCCATGTATGTTGGATCTTCTACCACAACTAATGTCTCTTCATCTAGAAAAATACGTGCAATTAAATCAATAGCTTGGCAAGCACCTGCTGTAACTAATAGCTGATTACTATTTGCTCGTATGTCGCGCTTTTCTAACCGATGGATTAATTGTTCTTTTATAGCATCTAACTTTGGTGTGCCTAAATAATGTAATGGTAAATCCTGTTCCTCATCAAGAAGCTTGCTCGTTGCTTTATTTATTTCTTTAACTGGTACTAACTCTTTTGATGGAAAGCCTGAACTTAATCGAATACATTGATCAGGCAATGTCGGCATCCATTCACCTGGTGGATCGTTTTGTAATGCATGTGTAATATGTTTAGAGTAATTCAATTCGACCGAACACCTTTCTCTTCATTCATAATCTATGATGATCATTTTATAAACATGGATAAACAGTAAAATCCGAACCATTCCATCGAATAAGTTCGGATATATCGCCACTCTTGTTATAATTGTTTCTATTCGTTAAAAAAACAAGAAATGTGCCATTAATGCAACAACAGGTAATGTAATAATCGTTCTTTGTAAGAAAATTATAAATAATTCTAGGAACGATAACGGAATCTTAGATTTCAATAATAAGATACCTATTTCCGACATGTAGATCAATTGTGCCAATGACATAACACCAATTACAAAACGTGTTAATTCTGATTCGATTCCACTACCAATTACTGCAGGCAAAAACATATCTGCAAAGCCTACAATCATTGCAGGTGCAGCTTCTTTTGCTTCTGGAATCTGTAAAAGTTCTAAAAACGGAATAAATGGATACGATAAGAAATCAAAAATCGGTGTCATTTCTGCAATAATTAATGCAACCGTTCCCAATGCCATTACGAGTGGAATTAAAGAAAACCAAATATCGATTACATTAAGGATACCATCTTTTATTACATTTCGATAGCTTTTTACTTGTGTTGCTTTTTCAACAGCTTTTTCCACACCAAATCTAAAGCTAGATACACCACTTGGTACATCTTCATCAATTTGTTTCCCTAT
>JAJUGF010000218.1 GCA_029268495.1 Gracilibacillus sp. | reverse complement strand
GGAATTTATAAAGTGAATACTTGTAGACTAATTTTAACGTTGATTCGTTCCAGTCTCTACGTTTCTTATCGGGCGCTTTCGCTTTTGGTTCATCCAGCTCAATCGCCCAGAAACTTGGTGACTTCACGCATCAACTATCAATAAGTCATCATCGATTCGTCCCTCATCGTGATTCCTTTATTTCTGTTGTTGCGTTCCAGTCTCTACGTTTCTTATCGGGCGCTTTCGCTTTTGGTTCATCGATGATATATTTGGTATACTTCTCGCTTTGGAAGGTCTCTGTCTTTTGCAACTTGTTTAATTGCCTCTTTACTAGAAACTTCATTTTCCTTCATAACGAGTGTAATATGTTCTTCAATCGATAATTCTTCCCACCAATTGACTTTATCTACTTTTTTCCCTTCAATAACGAGGCACAGTTCACCTTTAAATGTTTGGTCACTTGCCCATTGTGCAATTTCCTCTAAATCCCCACGAATAAACTCCTCGAATTTCTTTGTTAGCTCTCTTGCTATACTTATTTTACAATTACCGAGCGTGTCTCTTAAATCCATTAATGTATCTTTTAAGCGATGTGGTGACTCATATAAAATAAAAGTGGTTTCTAGCTGTTGCAAATAAGATAATGCTTGTTTCCGCTCTTTATTTTTTCTTGGTAAAAATCCATAAAAATAAAAATGGTCTGTCGGTAAGCCTGACCCGACTAATGCACATATAGCTGCACTTGCACCTGGTAATACGACAATCGTAATATCTGCTTCTATTGCTGCTTGTATAATCTCATAGCCAGGATCAGATATACCAGGCATACCAGCATCACTTACAAGCGCAATATCTGAACCATTCGACAATTTATCAATAATTTGTTCTTCTCTTGATAGTTTGTTGTGTTCATGGTAAGATATCATCGTTTTCTTTATTTCAAAATAGTGAAGTAATTTCCCTGTATTTCTTGTATCTTCTGCTAAAATGAATTCGACTTCTTTTAATATGCGTAATGCTCTCATCGTTATATCTTCTAGATTACCAATTGGTGTTGGTACAATATATAAAATTCCTTTTTGATCATCCTTCTGAAAGCTCTTTTGAATTCTCATTCATGACAAACCTTTCTTTCTCATTTTCTAAAATGAGCTTCATTTTGTGATATCTTGTTAATTTCTTAATCCTTGCCTCTAATTGTAATGCTTCTGACTTTGACTCACATTCCTTTTGAAATACAACGGTGAAAGGGCCACGTCCCCTTGTATATTTTGCCCCATTCCCATTTTGATGCATCTTAACTCTTCGTTCGACATTAGTTGTGTAGCCAGTGTATAAAGTTGCATCCTTACATCGCAATATGTAGACATAATGTTTACTTTCTGCCATACAATATCCCTTCTAATTCTGTTGTGTAATTTCCATCCTCTGTAAAGGCATATAATGGTTCGAGTAACTTTAAATCACTTTTTCCATCGCGAATTGCTTCAATTAATACAATATTTGCTTCTTTTCCATACTTCGGATAAACGAACTGGAGACGTTTTGGTTCTAATTTATATTTTCTGAACAATGTTAGGATATCTACAATGCGCCCAGGTCTATGTACCATTGCTACCTTTCCGCCAGATTTCACGATATGGCTACACACACTTACCACATCTTCTAATGTACAATAAATTTCATGTCGAGCAATCGTAAGGTAATCATTTTTGTTCAGATGGTCTTTATGCTCTGTTTGAAAATATGGTGGATTTACTGTCACATAATCATATTTATTGTTTTGGATAATAGATGGCATATCCTTGATATCTTTATGTAGCATTTCAATTTGATTTTCTAAGTTATTTAAGGCAACATTTCGAGATGCCATATCATATAAACGTTCTTGAATTTCCACTCCTGCAATAGGGACACTCGTATGTTTAGATAAAAGAAGTGGAATCACACCATTTCCTGTACATAAATCAATAATTTTTCCCTTTTTTCTAGGAATATTAGCGAAATTTGCGAGCAGTACTGCATCTAACGAGAAAGCAAATGCAGAAGGACTTTGAATGATCTTCATGGATTCATTTGCTAGCAAATCATCGATACGCTCATCATCTTTCAAACACACTTTCACAAACTTTCTTCCCTTCCGTGTTTTAGAAAAGGCTGACACAATTGCGTCAGCCTCCTCTATCAAGCATTTATTTTGTTTTATTAAGAAATAGTAAGCAGAATAAACAATCTCCGTCTTGTCTTGGACTTCCAAAATGCACATTACAAATATGAAAACCTTCTTCATATAGACGTGCTAAATTATCATAGCCTTCTCCAACGGTCATATCTGTTTCTGCTTGATTCGCATCTTTTTGATCATTACTCTCTTCATTATCCATCCGTTTTCGTAAATGATGGTTTTCCATTTCTAAGCGATGATTCTCTTCCAGAATGTCTCGTAATTGTTGTTTCAAATCTCCTAATTGTTGATACAATTGGCCGATTTGTTCTTCCATATCTGATACTTGTTCAAATAATTCCTTTTTATTCACTTATTATTCACCCCATCATTCTACAACCTGGGTTTTAATAATTCCTTCTTCTATTAACTCATCTAAAGTATATTCGATTACACGTTCTTTAGATGGAATTTCTACTTGTATCACACGCTCTAAAATATTCAGTCCTACTACTTTTCCTTTGCCGTATGATGTGGTAATGTGCTCGCCTAAATCTGGCAATTCTTTTTTTGCTGTCTCGTAATCATCATTTTCGTATTTTAGACAACACATCAGTCGACCACATAGCCCTGAAATTTTTGATGGATTTAAGGATAAGTTCTGATCTTTTGCCATTTTAATAGACACAGGTTCAAAATCCCCTAAAAATGTAGAACAACATAACATTCTACCACAAGGCCCTATTCCTCCAAGCAACTTCGCTTCATCTCTTACACCAATTTGTCTTAATTCGATTCGAGTCTTAAAAACAGATGCTAAATCTTTTACTAAATTACGGAAATCAACACGTCCATCTGCAGTAAAATAAAAAATTACTTTATTGCGATCAAATGTATATTCCACATCAACTAGATTCATATCCAATTCATGTTCTCTTATCTTATCTTGACATGTTTGATAAGCCTCATCGGCAACTTCCTTATTTTCTAGCACAATATGCTTATCTTTATCATCAGCCATACGAATAACTTGCTTTAATGGTAGAACAATATCTTCTTCATCTACACATTTATTCGCAACAACTACCTTACCAAATTCGACCCCACGGACAGTTTCTACAATTACATAATCTTCTGTAGTAAAATTCCACTCTCCTGGATCGAAGTAATATATTTTACCCGCCTTTTTAAAGCGAACTCCAATTACTTCTATCATTCCTATTCACCTCTATATTTGAAGTGTTAATTGTTCTATAACTAACTGTGGATGTACATTTTGTTCGAGCTTTCTTTTCGCTTCCATAATCAATGTAAGATTATTCGTTATATCTTCCATCGACCAATTCATTGTTGCTTGTTCTATTTTATCTAATTGGTGGCTAAATACAATAGAAGCTTTCGCATCAATTTGGAAATGTACCATATCTCGGAACAGCACAAGTAATAAATCTAATCCTTCTTGTAACTGCTTCCTTTCTTTAAAATGTGGCATCCACTGTGTATGCACAAATATCGGCACTTCGTCTTTGTTATTTTGAAGTAGTTCAACTAATTGTACCACTAATTTTCTTGCCTGTGCAAACCAAGTATCTTTACTTCTTTCTATTGCTTCATCAAAATTTTGTGAGAATGTTGCTAAGATCCTTGCATTTGCTTCTGTTATACCTGCATCCTTTAGTTTATTTTCTAGTTGTTCTTGATTAAGTGGCTGGAATGCTAGTAATTGGCAACGTGAGCGAATAGTAGGGATGATGGATTGGCTATTCTCTGTTAACAATATGGCAGTCGTTTGTTGACTAGGTTCTTCTAAGAATTTTAATAAACGATTCGCAGCATTTACTGTCATTTGATCTGCATGTTCAATTATATATACTTTTTTATTTGATTCTAACCCT
>JAJUGF010000217.1 GCA_029268495.1 Gracilibacillus sp. | reverse complement strand
GTGTGCTGGAACTGTAATGACTGCACCAGCCTTCTCAGCTTGTTCCATGATGATATCGACATCTTCTTTAGTAGCAACATTGTGACCAATAGTAAATTCAGTTGGACTTATTGGTGTTTGGTCAATGTTTGTATCATGAGCGATGTCTTTCCGTTTCCAAATGGCAAGCTTCAAACCAGGTTGTAAATCAAAGAAAGCAACGGCTCCATGTTCAAATTTTTTGCCTATGATACCTTGAGTTGGAAGTCCAAGTCAAGTTTGATAAAATTCCAATGATCTTTCCAAATCATCTACTCCCAATGTAATGACGGAAATTCGTGGTTTCATTTTGCACCTCCAAAAATTTGTGTGAAACATTCTCTAATCTTGATCTTTATTTTAACATAAAATCTCTAATTACCTTGTTTGTTTTCCTACAGTCACTCCGTTTCTTAACGGGCATTGTCGCTTTTGATTCGGCTAGCTCCAACGCCCAGAAACTAGGTGACTTCACGGATCAACCATCAATAAGTCATCATCGATTCGTTCCTCATCGTGATTCCTTTATTTTTGTTTGATCCGTTCCAGTCCCTGCGTTTCTTAACGGGCATTTCCGCTTTTGATAATACGTCTTAGGTCTTAGTTAATTTATGTCTTAGGCCTGTTATGAAAAAGAGCGGGACAAGCTAATATAGAGATATGGAAGGAGGGAACACAAATGAAAACATTTTTACTCATTTGTTTAGGTGTCATCGCAGGTATCACTGTACTTGTGAATATTGGACCAATGATTATGTTAGCAATAAGTATAGCTATTGCGTATTACGGAATAAGAAAATTCATAGTAGCAGATGCAACAAGTTCCAAAGTATTGTGGGCGATCGTCATACTTATAGGTGCTTCCATCTCGTTGTCAAACATACCTGCATTGATTGGTGTGGTAGCATTCGTAGTACTTTATTACACATATAAAAAATGGAAACAAGAGAAAGCCAATGCAACATATACAAATTTAAATTGGGACAAACTTTAAAAAAATCGGAGGAATGAAAAATGTCAAACTTATTTACACGTATTAAAGATTCTATTGTAGCTGATCTGCATGAATTAGTTGATCAAAAAGAAGAAAAAAATCCAATTGCACACGTAAATCAATATATTCGTGAATGCGAAAATGAAGTAAAAAAAATCAAACGATTAGTAGAAAAACAATATGAAATAAAACATGATATTTCACGCGAACTAAGCCAAGCGAAATTAATGAAAGAAAAACGTAATCGTCAGTATGATTTAGCAGTATCTATGGAAGAAACAGATCTTGCAAATGAAGTCCAATTAGAAGTGGATCAATTCAACAAACGTGTGGAACAATTAGAATCCATGGAAGTACAAGCAATTAAAGATTTGGAACAAGTAGAAACAAAATATGTGCAAATGAAGCAAAAATTAAAAGATTTATATGTAAAACGCCTTGAACTAAGAAGCAGAGAGAATATTGCACGTACAAAACAAGGAATGAATAAAGTGCTAGAAACAGAATTGATCTCCAAAAGCGCATCCAAGTTTGCAGAATTAGAAAGTTATATTGAAAGAATTGAGCAACGTGTGCATTCAGAATATCGCTTGCATACACTAGATGCAAGATTTGCTGAACTAGAAAAAAAGGCTTCTAACTCTAACTAAAAACATGGTATTCTGATATAGTAGGAAATAGAAGAATACCAAAATGCGATGATATAAAGAAATTTTATGCTGCTAACATGGAAAAACCGTATGTTAGCGGCAACACTTTTTTTACATATAATTAAGTTAGATAGGGGCGGTATAATGAAAAATAAATCAAAATCAGAATGGATTCATCTAATAGTTATTATTGGATGTATTTTGTTTTTTATTGAGTTTATTTTTATTGAAACTGGACTACTATTTATCGTTATTACCGCTTCTATTGCTATCTATTACGGTCGGAAGCGTTACTACAAAACAACAGGGAAGGTATTGTTTTGGGGTGGTGCGTTCTTTTTATTTATCACGATCTTAAACACATTTGCGGTTAGATTTCTGTTATTAGTAATCGTCATTTATTTATTTTGGAAATGGTACAAAAGAAGGCAAGAGCAACAAGGGCCTATTTATATTCCAACTACAAAAGAAGCGAATAGAGAGAATGGAAAGTTATATGGAAACAAATGGTTCGGCTCAATGCATCAAGGTGCACATGCTTACGTTTGGGAAGATATTAACGTTCAATCTATTGTTAGTGATATTACGATAGATTTAAATAATACAGTATTGCCAGATGAAGCAACAATTATCATTAGACAAATTGTTGGGAAAGTCACCATTATCGTGCCATATGAAATAGAGGTAATTATCGATCATTCCGTATTGTATGGAGATACAGTTGTTTTTGATCAAGAATTACAATATGGATTTAATCGAAATGTACAAATGAAATCAGAAGGTTATGATATATCGATTCAAAGGGTGCGTATATATACTCAAGTATGGATTGGAAAGCTTGAGGTGAAGCGCGGATGAAAATATACAGTCGATTAATTGCGATAAGTATTACATTAACATTTACCTTTTTGCTATTTATTAGTTTTCTCTATTATCTGGCCTTTCCATTAGAGAAGGTATCCGTCTTGTGGGAAGTGAAAGTATTAGAAGTACCATTTATTATCATTGTCCCAATACTTACGGTTTTATTTGGCATTTCCATTGGTGTGATTACATCAATCATTGTGCAAAAACGTGTGGATTACTTAGAAAAAAATCTTTCTATGATTGTAAAAAACCAAACCTTTTCGGATAACCCATCATTTGAAGATATGGTTGTAGTTCAAGATAAATTGAGAGAATTACAGCATTATATTCAACAACAAACCATACGCGCACAGAAATTAATTGAAGACAGAGCGAACGATTATGAGGAAAAAATGAATCAAGTCATTTCAGAAGAACGAAATCGATTGGCAAGAGAATTACATGATTCTGTTAGCCAAGAATTATTTGCAGCATCGATGTTAGTATCTGCAGTGAATGCAACAAATACGGGTAAAAATGAACAAACAACAAGACAACTAGAACAAATTGAAACAATTATCCAACAAGCGCAACTAGAAATGCGCGCACTTCTATTGCACTTAAGGCCTGTTGCTTTAAGAGATAAGACGTTAAAAGAAGGAATGGAACAATTATTGCAAGAGTTACAAGCAAAAGTTCCAATAACTATTTCCTATAAAATTGAAGATGTCTATGTAAATAAAGGGGTAGAAGATCATTTATTCCGTGTATTGCAGGAAGCCTTATCGAATGCATTACGTCATGCGAAAGCAGAAGTAATTGATATTTTATGTATTGTGCGTGATCAGTTTGTGATTTTGCGAGTGAAAGATAATGGGATTGGCTTCAATATGGAGGAAACAAAGGTAGATTCATATGGAATGACAAATATGAAAGAACGAGTAGAAGAAATAGGTGGACATATTCATATTGTCAGCATACCAAATGAAGGAACAAAATTGGAAGTTCGTGTTCCGTGTATAGAGGAGGATCGTATATGATTCGTGTACTTTTTGTGGATGATCATGAGATGGTAAGAATAGGTGTGAGTGCATTTCTATCGACACAACCAGATATGGAAGTAATTGCAGAAGCAGACAATGGCCGAAAAGCGATTGATTTAGCACTTGAACTGCGACCTGATGTCATTTTAATGGATTTAGTCATGGAAGAAATGGATGGCATTGAAGCAACAAGAAGAATTGTAGAACAATGGCCAGAAGCGAAAATACTTATTGTGACTAGCTTTATTGATGATGATAAGGTATATCCTGCATTAGAAGCTGGTGCAACGAGCTATATTCTTAAAACATCTAAAGCAGATGTTATTGCTAATGCTATTCGAGATACATACAATGGAGAATCTGTTTTAGAAAAAGAAGTAACAGCCAAAATGATGAAAAATTTCAGGCAACCGAAATCAACCAATCTCCATGAAGAATTGACGAATCGCGAAATGGAGATCCTTCTCTTAATAGCAGATGGAAAGTCAAATCAAGAAATTGC
>JAJUGF010000216.1 GCA_029268495.1 Gracilibacillus sp. | reverse complement strand
CAAGCTCATCGTGATTCCTTTATTTCTGTTGATTCGCTCCAGTCTCTACGTTTTTAATCGGTCACTTCCACTTTTACCTCGTCCAGCGGAAGCGCCCAGAAACTAGGCGACTTCGCAAACCGCCCTACGACATAGAAGACTTACCTCATGTGGATACATGAGGTTTAGTCACACTTGTACTGGTGAGTATAAGTCATCATCGGTTCGTACCTCACCGTGATTCCTTTATCTCAGTTGGTCTGCTCCAGTCACTACGTTTCTTAACGGACGCTTTCGCTTTTGTTTTTCCCTTCTAATTTTTGTTTTATTTTATTAAATTCTTTACTTGGGGGTGTCATGCTTACGATGATATCACCGGGTTGGGCGGTGGTATCTACACCTTCTATGAAAAATTCTAGTTGTTTGGATTGTTTTAGTACAAATAACAATATGGTTTCTTTATCTCTATCACGAAGGTATTCTTCACATGTATATTGTTCTGTTAATGTTGTTTTACGGAAAACGTATCCTGCTTTGATTTTGTATTTTAATTCTTCTAACCCTTCAGCAGGTCGGAATAATTCTTGACCACCAATTGTGTGATCAATATCATCTAGCTGGTCACCACTATGATTCTGTCTCGGTAGTCTGTATACATTTTTGCGTCCAAATTCTGGTATAAATGTGGAACTAACTAATGCATTATATGAATCATATTCTGATGCACTAATTAAATAATCATATGGCGTGAAATCAATCGTGTACTCCATTTGCTCAGACAAGATTTCTCCGTGATTATGTGCCACCCCTGCTCTTCTGGCACTATATAACCTTCCCCAAGAAGAATCAACAACGAGTACAGGAATACCGAGTTCCTCCATTACTTTGGCAAGGGAGACTGAGAATCGATTGGAACCGACGATGATTGCGCCTGGCTTTCCATCTGATGACAAATTCAATTTCTTAGCTAACCACCCAATCGAAAACCCATGTGCACACACTGTAGCAAATACTAATGCAAATGTAAGAGATGTAACGAGTGAAGCGCCTTGGAATCCCTCATCTTCTAATACTCCTGCAAAGTAACTAGCAACAGTCAATGCTACAATCCCTCTTGGAGCAATCCATCCGATTAATGTTTTTTCTTGTATAGATAATCCCGAACCAATTGTTGATAGGAAAATGGACAATGGTCTTACAACAAATAACATTAATAGAACATAACCGATGATTTCAGGACGAAACACATCTTTTAATGTATCCATTGTTAAGGATGCTGTTAACAAAATAAATACAGTAGAAATTAGCAATATAGAAATATTTTCTTTGAAATGACGCATATCTTTAATCGAAGAAATGCCTAAATTAGCCAATGTCATCCCCATTGCTGTTACCGCAAGTAATCCTGTCTCATGCCACACTTCATCTGCAATGGTAAAACAAGCAATAACAGCACTTAACACAGTTGGTGATTTCAAGAATTCAGGAATATGGCCTGCTTCAAAAAACCAACCAATTAATTTTCCGAATATATATCCAAGCAACACAGCAAAAAATGACGCTAAGAAAAATAAGAATAAAGACGAAGCATCTCTTGAATCAGATGAAATAAATAGAATTATTTCAAAAGCAAAGACAGCAAGTAGTGCACCGAATGGATCAACAACGATTCCTTCCCATTTTAAAATCTTAGCTGGTGTTGGTTTTAATTTAGATTGTCTTAATAATGGCAAAATAACGGTGGGACCTGTTACAATAAAGATACCACCAATGACAAATGCCACAGCAAGAGACAATCCTGCTACATAATAAGCTGTAAGCGAGCCAAGAATCCATGCAATAAATGCTCCCCATGTAATAATGCGAAAAACAGGTTTGCCTAATCCTTTTAACTCTTTAAAGTTTAAATTCAAACTACCTTCAAATAATATTATCGCGACAGCAATTGAAATAAACGGTCGATACAATTCCCCAAATTCTTGTTCAGGATTAATCAAGCCAAAAATCGGACCTGCAAGTAACCCTGCAATCGACATGACTACAATTGCTGGTAATTGAAATTTCCATGCGATCCATTGCGAACCAATTCCCAATACCGCAATGAACATAAATACAAGTAACAACGAATCTACCATATATTCGCCTCCCTACAATCATTTTTTCTATAGTATTACGTTTTTATAGATTAAAGGTTTTTTTCAATAGTTGCAATAATAATGTTATGATAATTTATAGAATAGTAAGAAAGGATCGTCGTGTATGTTACAAGAAGCAAAAAAAGTATTAAAAACATATTATGGATATGATGAATTTAGACATGGACAAGCATTAGCTATTGAACATATTTTACATAAACAAAATACACTTGCAATTATGCCAACAGGCGGTGGAAAATCGATATGCTATCAAATTCCTGGGTTAATTACAGATGGCACTACATTAGTTATTTCTCCACTCATTTCCTTAATGAAGGATCAAGTTGATGCATTGCAATCACTCGGAATTCAAGCAACCTTTATTAATAGTTCTCTTACAATGGAAGAACAGCGAGAGCGAATGGATTTATTACGACAAGGAGCTTATCAATTCATATATGTTGCTCCAGAACGATTCGAATCCGATTATTTTCTATCTGTGTTAAATCAAATTCATTTATCATTGATTGCATTTGATGAAGCACACTGTATTTCACAATGGGGCCATGATTTTAGACCAAGTTATCGCACAGTAGTAGATAGAGTTAAACAATTACACGTTGTTCCGACATTAATGGGATTAACAGCAACAGCTACTGATTTAGTACAAGATGATTTGCAACAATTATTAGAAGTGCAGCCTGACCATATTATCAATACTGGATTTGCTCGTGATAATCTAACTTTTTCTATCGTAAAAGGACAAGATCGTACTGCATATATTGAAGAGTATGTCCGATTCCATAAAGAAGAGCCTGGAATTATTTATGCAATTACAAGAAAACAAGTGGATCAATTATTTTACTTACTTAAATCAAAAGGTTTGCCTGTTGCTAAATACCATGCAGGCATGTCTGAGGATGCTAGAAAAAATGCACAAAATGCATTTATTCAAGATGATGTGACAATCATGATTGCAACAAATGCTTTTGGAATGGGAATTGATAAATCAAATGTGCGCTATGTGATTCATTATGCTTTACCTAAAAACTTAGAAAGTTATTACCAAGAGGCTGGACGTGCAGGACGAGATGGTGCACCAAGTGAATGTATCCTTTTATTCTCAGGTCAAGATATCCAAACACAAAAATATTTAATTGAACAATCTGAAATGATGGACGAGAAGAAAAAACAAGAATACGGCAAACTTCAAGCAATGATTAATTATTGCCATACAGGTAAATGTTTGCAGCAATATGTATTAGATTATTTCAATGATCAAACAAATAGCGAGGATTGTGGCAGATGCTCTAATTGTATCGATGATGTAGAAAAAGTTGACAGAACGAAAGAGGCACAAATGGTCTTATCATGCGTCAAACGGATGGGAGAACGATTTGGTGCGAGTTTAACTGCAAAAGTCTTAAAAGGTTCTAATGACAAAAAGGTCAAACAATTTCGTTTTGATCAATTAAGCACATACGGTCTATTACGTCATTATACAGAGAAAGAATTGACGCATTTTATTCAGTTTCTTGTGGCAGAGAATTATTTACTTGCTGAAGAAGGGAAATTCCCGATTTTACGTCTCAATCAAAAATCCCTAGCTATCTTAAAAGGTGAAATTCCTGTCTATATGCAAGTAGTAAAAGTAGAAAAGAAAGTCGCAGAAGATTACAATGTCGAGTTATTTGAATTGCTACGTGAAGAACGAAAAAAAATTGCCGACGAAAATGGATTGCCTCCATATGTCGTTTTTACAGATCGTTCTTTAACAGAATTCGCCAGACTATTTCCCGAGAACAAAAGTGATATGCTCCGTATACATGGCGTCGGTGAGAAAAAATATGAGCAATATGGCGAACACTTTTTACAGTTAATTCAAACATTTAAAACAACAGTGTGAAATGAAAATCCGAACTATTTCAAAAGAATAGTTCGGATTTTTTG
>JAJUGF010000215.1 GCA_029268495.1 Gracilibacillus sp. | reverse complement strand
TCTAAAACAATAGAATTGTACGCATTACTTAATTCACGCTCTAACATATAACTTCCTGGTACCCTCGGAACTTCTGTAATCCACTCAGCTTGTTGTAATACCACTTCTTTATGACTTGTAGACCATGGTAGACCGTTATATGCTTCTACATTTGCTGTATTCCACATATATTCTTTCCCATACGTTGTTTGCAATGAATTACCAAATGCAACTTGAACATCTGTACTCGCCCACCATTTTAAGAATTCCCATGCTGCGTCTTTTTTATCTGTATCTTTAAAGATGATATTGCTTTCTGCACCACCAGTAGACCAACGTTCAATCTCACCATCTTCATTCTCTACACCTGGTACTAGTGCAATTTCCCATTGATTCGCAATTTCAGGTGCTGCATTTAAAATAAGGTTGTACATATAATAATCCGATATCCCAATAGGAATAGATCCATCACGGAATTGCTGATAAAAACTAGGTACATCATATGGTGCATTGTAAATTGTAAATAATTCTGTTAAATCTCTAACACCATCAATGGTTTCGTTTTCATTTAATAGTGTTCGATCAATTGTTTCACCATAAAATCTTCCACCATTTTGATAAATAATTGGCATGGTACCAGCGAATATCTTCATACCTGGCATCCCTGCTGTCGGATAAAAGAAGTTCATCCCTTTTCGTTGTAATTCAGGTAAATATGTTCTTATTTGTGCAACGGTTTCTGGTACTGGTAACCCCAATCGATCTAAAATATCCTTACGATAGAACATCACCCAAAAATTCATCGTATCTGGTAGCGCATACACTCCACCTTGTACAGTTGCTGGAATATGCATTCCTTTAGGGAAAAGTTCACTGACTTCTTCAAAACCTTCTTGTTCACTTAAATCTAGTAATGCACCACGAATGGCTACTTCAAAAGGAAGTGCATAGTTCACACCAAGCGCAACGTCTGGCGCTTCCCCTGCTGCATTCGCTAAAATCAATTTGTTCTGGTCTGGCATTAAAGATAAATCTACTTTCATACCCGTCATTGGTGTGAATTGCTCGTCAATTAACTGTTGCATGATTTCTACATACTGTCTAGGACGGTTCACCCATACTTGAAGGTGATCTGGATTAATATTATTCACAGAGTAGTCTTGGTCACCAAAAGATTGAAATAACCGTTTGACACTATTCCATTGTTTCTCTACAAACCCAACTCCCACATCAATATCTTTTTTATCTTGAAAGAAATACAATTTATCAATAGCGATTCCATTATTGTTCATCTCTTGTAGTAAATTACCTAAATGTGCTGTGATAGAATTTGTTCCAGTAGATAATTCGTTTTTACGAACAACTAGTTCATCCACATCCTCAGCAATACTTCTCAGTTGTTTTTCTGCAATAACTAATGAAGAAAATGCACCTATCTCCTTTACACTAGGATTAAACTCTTTCACTTCTTTATAAAGCGCATTCATTTTATCTGCCCATCGAATAAGTAAATCTTCAATACCTGGAATATATTGCTCAATATCTATATCACGGTTTTTATCTACACTTGGACCTACTAAATTCGTCAATTCTAGTGATAATGCCTGAATTTCTGCACTAATTTGTTCGACCTCTTCAATTGTTGACTTAATTGAAGACATACTTATTTGCAAACTTAGAGTATGTGTTCCTTCTTCTAAATAAATTGGTAATTGTTTTTGATTATGACTAAATACCATTGTTTGATAACTGGTTGTATATTGGATAGGATAATCCTTTAATTCTTGATAAGGAATTTCACCATCAATTAAAACGTTTACAAAGACAGGAAAGTCTGGCTTTGAACTTTGATCATAATGGGACCCTAAATAATAGTAACCACTTTCTTCCACATCAAATTCAAATGTTAACTTCTGCCCTGCTGTTTTAAATGACCCTGCATCAATATGATTAAGTACGATATTATCAATATTGTATGGCGTTAAATCACTATTGTACGCACCAGCAGCACGAATTGCAGAATCGTTTTTATATGTATGCTGCTCAGCCTCTATCTCAATATAATTGTCCCCTGAGACATCTTCCATTTCTACGTTTGCTAATTCATTTGTTCCTCGCAAAACAACTTGTTTAATTGACAAATTTCCTTCAGTTAAACGTAAGTTCAATTTGTTTTCACCTTGTTTAAGTCGAATAAGGAATGGATCACTATCTCTGTAACTCGAATCAATCACAAATTTTGTTTGCCATTCATCCACTTTTATCGGTTGAGGAATAATTTCATTACCGTACTTATCTTTACTTAGCTCTTCTGGATTTTTCCATTTACTTTCAAATACTACGTTTCTTAATTCATAGAACGGAATCTCTCCATTCACTTCTAATTCCAATTGAGATGGCAAAACTTGATTTCCTTCAATAAGGTACTCAAAACCAATTTGGTAGTAAGCTGTCTCTGGCGCATCCACAACAAGTTCTACACCACTTAAAGGTTCAATTTTCAGCACATCTCCTTGAGGACCGTTTTCAACCAAACTGTTATCCGATAATAAATCGCTTACATTGTTGTAAATAATAGATTTTCCATTATATACTTTTAAATCATCTGACGCGATATACGAGCTATATTTCTCATCTAATAAATTCACGTCTCCAACAATGTCATCAGCAGTTTGTTGCTCCGCCCCTTCAACTTGTACTGTCATGTTACCAATAAACACAATACAAATTGTTAAGGAAAACAGAATGAATCGTAGTACATAAGTAGGATTCATTGCAACCACCTCTGTAATATTCTTTTATAAAAGGATAAATATGTTACTATTTCCTTTCACCTTAAATTAAATATACATACAAGTTGAATCGTAGTCAATAACTTTTTTATAAATCTTATTCCTCTCTATTGACTTTACTTAACTTATTCGTTAATCTCATGAATATAGAATGATTTAAGGAGTTTTCTGTATAATTCAAATCCAATAAACAGCGTGTTTCTAATCTCCATTTGGATTTTTATTACATACATAAAAGTTAATTACTCAGATTATTTTTGTGTAAAATTTTTTAAAAAATATTAGATTATTTTATAAACAATAGAAAGAAGTGAAGCGTATGCAACTAGAGATAAATAAGGAATCGTTACCTGTATATGAAGCATTAGCAAGCGAAGTGAGGCTACATATTATTCAATTATTATCAAAAAACAAACTGAACATTAAGGAATTATCTGAAGCATTGGGGATTAGCAGTCCTATCGTAACGAAACATGTTAAGAAATTAGAAGATGCTGGTATTATCAGAACAGAGAAAATTCCTGGTAAGTCAGGATTACAAAGAATTTCGATACTCAAAGTAGACTGTATAGAGATTAACTTTCCTGCTAAGATATCTCAATCTTACGCAACTTACGAAACATCCGTACCAGTTGGACATTTTACTAATTACCATGTCGTACCTACATGTGGGATAGCAACAACAGAAGATATTGTAGGTACATTGGATGACCCTAGATTTTTTATGGATCCAAAACGTATGGATGCGAGGATTCTATGGTTCACTCAAGGATTTATTGAATACAAATCACCTAATTTCCTTCGGGAAGAAGATGAACTTCAACAAATCGAAATTAGTTTAGAATTAGCATCAGAAGCTCCACTATCTAATGATAATTGGCCGTCTGATATCACATTTAGTTTAAATGGCTTAGAACTAGGAACATGGATTAGTCCTGGTGATTATGCGGATAAACGAGGAAAATTCACACCAGATTGGTGGCCGCCAATTATTAATCAGTACGGACTATTAAAGACTGTTAGAATTACTTCACATGGTACATACATGGATGATGAGCTGCTCTCTAAAATAACGATTCATGACATTGATACAAAAACAGATGTTTGGAATTTGAAATTGGAAGTAAAAGAAGATGCCACCAACATTGGTGGTGTGACTATTTTCGGAAGAGAGTTTGGTAATCACAATCAAGATATATTATTCAAAATTTATTATTTGTAAAGAAAATAGAAAGAAGAAATTAGGACAATAGATTTCTTCAACTACAAAAATCCACCTCCTACTCCTATTGGTTCCTTTATCCTGAAAAACCAC
>JAJUGF010000214.1 GCA_029268495.1 Gracilibacillus sp. | reverse complement strand
TATTTTATTTTATGAAAGAAGCTTAACAAGTTAGTGTTAAGCATATTACCTTTTGTCAATTGCTTTAGTTAGCATGTCGCCAATTACTTGGAATACAAACACAATAATAATAATTAAAATCGTACATGCAAGAACGACATCAAAATTAAATCGTTGGAATCCTTGTAAATAGGCAAGATTTCCAAGACCACCTGCACCGATGACTCCAGCCATTGCGGTATATCCAATTAGTGCGATTGCTGTTACGGTAATTCCTGATACTAATGCAGGCATAGATTCTTTTAATAACACTTTGAAAATAATAGTAGATGCATTTGCACCCATCGACTTCGCTGCTTCAATCACGCCTTTGTCGACTTCTTTAAGACCAATTTCCACAAGTCTCGCATAAAATGGCGCTGCACCTATAATTAACGCGGGTAATGCTGCTTTCCATCCGCGAATAGTACCAATCAAGAAATCTGTAAATGGAAAGAGTAATAATATTAAAATGATAAATGGAATCGCACGAAACACATTTACAACTACTGCTGTTATGTTATAGATTAGTTTGTTTTCCCATAAGTTACCCTTATCTGTTAAGAATAATAATAATCCTAAGAAAATCCCCAAAATTAATGTGCCTATTACAGCAATAATTGTCATATACATGGTTTCTTCTGTCGCAACCCATAAATCTTCCATGATGACATTAGGGAATAAATCATTCCACATGTTGTAACACCTCAACTTCCACACCTTGTTCGCGCATAAATTGGATAGATGATGCTAATACATCTTTGGAGCCATTCAATTCGATATATAATGTGCCATAAGCACCTTCACGAGTTGGTGCAATAGAACCTTGTAAGATGTTGATCTCTACATCAAATTGTTTAATCACATCTGTAATTAAAGCACGTTTGGCGTTGTTCCCAATAAAATGTAATTTCACCACTTCACTATCTTCACGGCTTGTGATAAATTCTTTTAAGCTAGCTTGGTCATGTTCTAGTGGATTTAATTGTTGGACAAAGCGTTTCGTTGTTTTAGATTGAGGTCTCACAAACACATCTAGTACATCACCAGATTCTACAACTTTTCCATTTTCCATTACTGCAACACGATGGCATATTTTTTGAATGACATGCATTTCGTGTGTAATTAAAATGATAGTTAACTGAAGTTTCTTATTAATAGAGACAAGTAAGTCTAAGATATCATCCGTTGTTTCAGGATCAAGAGCGGATGTCGCTTCATCACATAATAATACTTCTGGGTCATTAGCTAAAGCTCTTGCAATACCGACGCGTTGCTTTTGACCACCACTTAACTGAGAAGGGTAGCTATTCTCTTTGCCAGCAAGACCGACTAATTGAATGAGTTCATTCACCTTTTCTGCTCGAGTTGCTTTTGGTACGCCAGCAATTTCTAGTGGAAATGCGATATTATCGAAGACTGTTCGTGACCAAAGTAAATTGAAATGTTGGAAGATCATACCGATTTTTTGTCTTTTTAATCTAAGTTCTGTTGCGGACATCTTGGTAATGTCTTTATTGTGAATCGATATAGTACCATTGGACGGCTCTTCAAGTCGATTAATTAGGCGGATAAATGTACTTTTTCCAGCACCACTATATCCGATCACACCAAAAATCTCACCTTGATTAATCGTTAATGATACGTCGTCAACAGCTTGAACTTGTTGTTTTTTTGTTTTGTATATCTTTGACAAGCCTTTTATTTGAATCAATGTGAATTGGCTCCTTTCTTTCTCTTATTCTCTTTATTAGTATAAAAATAAAAAATCCTTTCTGCATAAGAGGACAGAAAGGATCGGCATTCATTACCGTTACGTCCTCTTATCTTTCAAAGTTTAGTATGTCAAACTTTGATGGAATTAGCACCTATCACTAATGACGGTTGCTGGGTTTCATCGGGCCAGTCCCTCCACCTCTCTTGATAAGAGATTCTATTCTATTTTAATAAGTGTAATCAACACATATATCATTTCTAATCATGAATAACAGAAGCTATCTGATAATTTTGATTAATGGTGATGATAGCATGCATTTGATATCAAGTCAATACTCTTTTAAAAAGTTAGAATAGTCATATTATTCTGATAAGTGGTATGTTAATTCGTCAATGCTTGGATTGGTGCAGGGATTCTGCCACCACGTTGAATAAATTTATCTGAATGATAAGGATTGACTCCAATGATTGGTGCGCGCCCGAGTAACCCACCAAATTCCACCACTTCACCTGACTCTTTGCCAACAACAGGAATAATACGAACTGCTGTTGTCTTTTTGTTAATCATTCCGATGGCTGCTTCGTCTGCGATGATAGCAGAAAGTGTATGACTACTAGCATTTCCATCAATTGCGATCATATCTAATCCAACAGAACACACACATGTCATTGCTTCTAATTTAGGAAGTGTTAAGGCCCCTTGTTCAATACCACGAATCATTCCGTTGTCTTCACTAACAGGAATAAAGGCACCACTAAGTCCGCCGACATAAGAACTCGCCATTGCTCCACCTTTTTTAACTGCATCATTCATTAGTGCAAGTGCAGCAATTGTTCCATGTGTACCAACACACTCTAAACCAATTTCTTCTAGTATTTCTGCAACACTATCATTCATCGCATTCGTTGGAGCAAGGGATAGATCCATAATACCAAAAGGCACCTCTAATCGTTCTGCAACAACTCTTCCAATAAATTCTCCTGCACGTGTGATTTTAAATGCAGTCTTTTTAATGACTTCTGCTACTTCGCCAAGATCTGCATCAGGATATCGTTTTAATGCATGTAATACAACTCCAGGTCCACTGACACCGACACTTAACACGACTTCTCCTTCTCCTGCACCATGAAAGGCACCTGCCATAAATGGATTGTCTTCTACAGGATTACAAAACACGACAAGTTTTGCACAACCAATACTATTATTATCTTTTGTTAATTCTGCAGTTGCTTTAATAATTTCACCCATTTGTTTCACTGCGTCCATATTAATACCCGTTCTTGTTGTACCGACAGATATGGAGGCACATACTCGCTCTGTTTCACTTAATGCTTGTGGCAGTGCATCAAGTAAAATTTGATCACCTTTAGAGATTCCTTTATGTACAAGAGCAGAATAGCCACCAATGAAATCAATCTGCACCTTTTTTGCAGCTTCATCTAATGTTTTGGCAAGTTCTACTGCTTGTTCTACAGTAGCATTGCCTAATAGTTCTGCAACAGGGGAGATTGCCACACGTTTATTAATAATTGGTACACCATATTCTTCTGCAACTTGTTCTGCAACAGTCACTAAATTTTTTGCATATGTTGTAACTTTATGGAATACATTTGTTTTTAACGTATCAAAATCACTGTCGATGCAATCTCTTAAGCTTATCCCCATTGTGACTGTTCGAACATCTAAGTGCTCCATTTGTACCATTCGAATCGTTTCTTGTATTTCTGTATATGCAATTGGCACGATTACTTCACTCCTTTATACACGGTGCATTGCTTGGAAGATTTCTTCGCGTTGAATACTGATCTTAAGTCCAAGTTCTTTTTCGACAGGCTCGAATGCTTGTTTTAGCTGTGCAAGTTTCTTTATATCATCAATGTCAATTAACATCATCATCGTAAAAAAATCTTGCAAAATCGTTTGGCTAATATCCGAAATATTCACATGATTCTCTGAAAGAACTGTTGTTACCTTTGCAATAATTCCGACTTGGTCTTTTCCAATAACACTTACAACTGCTCTCATGTTTCATCACCTCATATCTATTGTGTATCATTTCCCGTAAAAATTAATAGTCTTAGTATCGTATTTTTTCTGTACGTCATACATTGTTTTATTTTAGTGGGATTATTTCTTTACTTTAGTATAACTCATTTCAGTATTTTTGCTAAACAATTGCGAATCACTTACAATATAGTAGAAGAGAAAGGAGCGAATTACTATGAAGGATATTCGCCTAATTGCGCTAGATATGGATGGGACATTACTTTCGTCAGACCATACTGTGTCAGAGCAGAATAAAGAAGCAATTAAGAAAGCAAGAGAAAAAGGTGTCGAAGTTATTATTTCGACAGGAAGGCATTTCC
>JAJUGF010000213.1 GCA_029268495.1 Gracilibacillus sp. | reverse complement strand
TGAATCGAACAACTTCCATAAAGAGATAATTGATTGATTTCACATCCATCAAAACAGATGGCATCATATGTTATCGTAACATTATTACCGATCCTTTCTATCCCCGCTTCTGTGACTTCATAAGAATCTCCATATATTGTAGCATATGATTTTGCATCTAATTGATCTGTAGCATGATTCAATTGTTTACAATGGAATCCCTTCATATGCACTTTATCTCGAAAAACAAAGTAAATATCCGTTATACCAGTTACTTTCTCGTTAAATGTGAATGTTTCTTCTTGGTATACATTCCATATGGATTGTTTTTGGTAAATACCTTTTACTAATCGTTTGCTATTTCCCTTGTCAGGATACCCATCCCATATATCGATTTCATATTGATTACTAGTTAATGCGAAAATTGGAATGGTTATTTGTTCCGCACCAAACCTGCCAAAATCTAGTTGTTTATATCCTACAATAGTCTGTCCATCTCTACTTGTTGCAATTCCTTTTTCATTGCCATTACCAATTTCTCCAATTCCAACATCATATAATCCAGCATAAACAAATGAATATGGATTTTTACTTTGACTTCCAAATCCTTCAACTTGAAATTCTAATTCTGATATTAACTTTACTTTGTCTGTTCCATTTTTTGTCACGCATCGCACACGAAATGCACCGTCACCTTTGGCTGTTATTTTCGCTTCACTTCCTAATTGTTCCATTGTTGCGAGTGTAGAAGGAATACCTACATCATTTACAATCGACCATTCTATCTCTTGGTAAGTGGCATTCAATGGATAGACGCTCGCTTGAACAGAAATTTGTGGTGTATTAGGCGTAAGTGTACGTGTTTCATAGCAACTAAGTTCTATTTTTCGGACTGGGACCTCATCTTTTCTGCCAGTTACGACATCTAATGAATGATTTCTCTCTATTGCAGAAACACCCGTTATATCTTGTTTACTTTCTATTGATTGTAATGTAACAGATGCTTGTGGTAATCCATTACTGGTAACATTGACAATAATATCCCCAGCTTTTTTGGTTGTTGCGATGATTGCCATGAGCTTTCCACTAAATAGCCTTTTACTTGTGCCTTTGTAATGGTCATAGTCTGTTGCATCACCGTTATCCAGACCAATCAACCGCCCTTCACCAATCACTGACACTTCTACCCTGTTTGTAGCATTTTCCACTTGGTTACCATATGCATCTTTCATTGTAATTGTTAGAAAGGCAAGGTCTTGTCCATTTGCTTCTAAATAGAATTTATCAGTTTGTAGTTGAATTGTACTCGAATCACCGAAAGACTTTCTTGATTGTTCTGCTATCATTTCATTATTTTCATCAAAAGCAATTGCTTTAATCTCCCCTTTAACGTATGGTACGGTCCACCACCCAGTTAATCCATCCCCTTCTCTTAAATCAGGATAAAAAGTATCCAGTAGTTGATTATTAATATATACTTCTACTTTTGGTGCGTTCGAGCATACACGAATATCAATTCCTTGTCCTTCATTAAAATCCCAATAAGGAAAGATGTGTACCATTGGTGATTTTTTGTAATCTGTCCATGCAGCTTGGTAAATATAATAAGCATCTTTCTGAAATGTCGCTGTATCGATTTGTCCTAAATAAGCATTTTTTGTATGATAAGGTGTGGGCTCTCCGAGATAGTCAAAACCAGTCCAAATAAATGTTCCTAATGAAAATGGCGTGTCCCTATCTGCAATAATACATGCTTCTGTAGACTCTGCGCCCCAACTTGTAGCACTATTTCCTAATGAAGAGCATTGTTCATCATCATCGACTAATATTGGTTGATTATATGGAAAATGATAAATTCCTCTACTCTGTACAGTAGATGCTGTTTCACTTCCATATATTATCCAATCTGGATACTTCTTGTGGTGTTCTTGATAGTATTTTTCAGCATAATTGTATCCTGCAACTTTCACGATATCTGCACACTTTTGAGCATTTTCCCATGGCATATAATTCGAACCTATCGTGATTTGAGCATTTCCTTTAGGATCAAATTCCTTCACATACTGAACTAATCTTCTCGTTATTTCCTGACCTTTCTCGTCAACATGTGTGTCATATATCTCATTTCCAATACTCCATAATAATAAAGATGGATGGTTCCGATCTCGCTTCACCCAACTTCTTACATCATGATATGCCCATTCTTTGAAAAATCTAGCATAATCATATCGTGTTTTAGAACGTTCCCACATATCAAATGCTTCAGATATTATCAAGAATCCTTCACTATCTGCTAGTTCCATTACTTCTTTACTAGGCATATTGTGAGCTGTTCTGATTGCATTCACCCCCATATTTTTCAATATGTTTAATCTTCTTTTCCATGCATATGGATTAAATGCAGCTCCAAGTGCTCCTAAATCATGGTGTTCACATACGCCATTTAACTTCATTCTTTTTCCATTTAATATTAAACCCTTTATTGGATCTAATACTATTTCTCTAAATCCAATATGTTGAGATACTTTATCTATACATTGATTACCATTATAAAGTGTCGTTACTAACGTATATAAATTTGGATTATCAGGGCTCCACAACAATGGTTCTATTACCTGCATCTTTTGTTCATTATATTCTTGATGTACATCGTCAATTGTACTAGTAATTTGTTCACCATTATAAAAAATTTGATGTTTCAATTGCAGTTTGTTTTCTAATTGTATCTTTGTCTCAACAGTAACTTCCCACATATGATTATCTCTTTCAATATGTAGATAGACTCCATCTGTAGTTATGTAGTTATTTGACCTCTGTTTTAACCATACATTTCGATAAATGCCAGCCCCTGAATACCATCTACTATTCGGACTTTGATGTATAACTTTTACGATAATCTCATTCGCACCTAACGAGAGCGCTTTCGTAATATTGTGTTCAAAAAAAGAATAGCCATACTTCCATTCCCCAATAAAGTAACCATTGACGTAAACAGTTGAATCCATATACACTCCATCAAATGCTAATATATAATCCATCTCCAATGTATGAACTGTGAATTTCTTCCGATACCAACCAATACTGTTCTCATATAAATCAGTTGTTTGATAGATTAACCAATCATGTGGAATGTCTACATCTTGAAATAATAATCCATCATAATGATCCACATCAAGTGATGATTTCGCAAATTGCCAATGATCATTAAATCGTATTTGTTTATTTATCATTCTACACTTCCTTTCCAGCACAGTATGTCTGAATATTATTATTGGATGGAATATGATTAATAGAGAGTTCATTAAATTTTCTTTGTAATAGAGTAGTAATATATTCCATACCTGGCTCTTCGCTTTCTACATGTCCTAGGATAACTCCTGCTTTCCCTGCACCGATTTCATTCCTATCACGTATCCATTCAGGAGTTTCCCATTCTGGTCCTTCTCCATATAACACAACATCCACATCTTCATGAACAAACTGAGGAATGGCTGTCTGACCACCACCTCTATACCCTACTAAGCACGCAACCTTCGAAACTTCTAAATATAAATCTCCAATATATCTAATTGTATGAATATGTAACTGTGTTTGGATATATTTTATGAGTTCCTGTAAGGATTGTTTAGGAAGCTGTACGATTGAGGCAACAGGTGTTTGATGAGTAACTTGTTTGTTCCAATTTAAAGCGTGAAGCAATCCTTCTGTAATAAAGTCTTGTTTCCCACGATGGGCATAATCATGATAACGAAAAATGGCTAACGAAGAGTCTGCGATGATTTTTTTCTTCTCTTGAGACAACCAGTCATCTTTGTGAATATTTTGTTGTTGATGACTGTAAAATAAACCTTCATGACATACAAGAAGGTCAATTTGCAAATCTAATGCTCTCTTTATTACATGTATGGTAGGCATGAAGCAAACTCCGATTCGCTGCACAGGACTAGCTAAATTTCCCTTATACAATTGATCAACAGTCTGGGGTATTGTATCTGTATCCTGTTTTAAAAATGTAATCACATCATTGATTGTATACATAATATATTCATCATCCTCTCAACACTTTGTATATTGATTAAACTAATTGTATTTACTCTTGACTATTCTGTCAATATACTAGTATGTTAGTTTGGTATACCTATTTGATTACACTTTAAGAATACTTTTAGATACACGTTGTTTGGACAAGTTATACTGTGC
>JAJUGF010000212.1 GCA_029268495.1 Gracilibacillus sp. | reverse complement strand
GATTGTTGATTTAAATTGAATCCTTTTTTTGAAATTCCCTCGGCGTTTCCCCTGTAATTTGCTTAAATTGTCGATGGAAGTGCTCGACATTTTGATACCCACATTGAGAAGCAATTTCTGCAATGCTTTGGTTGCTATGCAGTAGATATTCTTTCGCTAACCGAATCCGATTGTCAATCACGTCCTCCATACACGAAATCCCAAACGTTCTTTTATAGACATTTTGCAAATAGCCTGGACTAATGCGGAGATGTGCTGCCATTTTTGAAACAGTCCAATGATCTCCGGGATTATTCTGAATTCTTGTACGCATTTCTAACAAATTGTAATATTGCGGCGAAATATCTCCATGAAAATACGATTCCATTAGCTTGTTGAATAAAGTCCTCAACAAAAAGTCGATGGATGATTTTTTATAATCGCGATTGAAATGATGTTCGATCGATAATAATTCGAATAACTTTTGGCAATAGTTCGGATCATTCACGGAAAATGGCTCACCAAATGGAAGTGGCGATTCCGTAATATAAGGCGCGTCTGTTTCAAAGCGCATCCAGTCATTGATGAATTGATCTGTACAGGCTCTGTAATACACTTTCTGATGAGGACGATAGAGGACGGTTGTGTGTGCCGGATACTCTTTCAGCTCACCATCCACCCAGAACTTTGCAGGAGTCTTGGTGATCACAATCAGCCAATGATAGCCATTTGGAACATCAATTACAAAATTGTTACTATGCGACACATTGCACTCCACATAATAAATATGCGTCATCCTACTCGACCTCCTTCTGAGCATTGGTACTATTCTTGTTATGCCAACTAGCTGGGGAGAATTCCTTTTTATAGTCTTCCATTTCTATACATTCATGTTTCTACAAAAAGAATAGCATAGTTGTACATATGGTGGTAGGGATTTTATTATTCGCTTACATTTTTGAGAGAAAAGCATTCAGAGGCCTTTTTGTTTCTACTACACTCAGAAAAAAGAGGTAGAACTGCTAATAGGTTGGTTCTACCTCTTTTGTTTATAAGACTTTTTCCTCCTAGATTGTTGCTTTCTGATTACACAAAAAAGGGTGATATAGTTTGGTTTAACGAGGTGTTCGAGTATGTGTAAAGATGTTATGAGGAGTTCAGTTTTAAAAAAAATAATACACAAATTAGTGAAAATATAATCCCCATTAATGTAGCATCCCAAGGATACACTGGTGTTTTAATTAAAACGGTCGAAAGTAATAACATTTCAAACAATTCAATCGCTGGAAATACTCCATAAGATTAAAAAGTGGTAGTCTATTCTTTAGCAGTTTCTACAATTATAATAGATAGTGTTTAAGATAAAGAATTCCAAAACGATGGAAATAATAGCAACATAAATGTACCGCTTCTTGATTAATACCAGCAACCATATATTTTTTCCATCACGAGTTCAATATTTGCTTACTCACTGCTAATCCACCTTTACTGTAAAAAAATGGGCTAGATTAAGTGATTCTCAATCTAACCCATCTTCTTCTAGGTTGCTTCGTCTAGAAATTAATCTAACACTTCCTTAAAATTTGGAATCGCAGAAATAGCACCAACTTCTGTGCAAACAATTCCTGCAACCTTATTACTTGTATAGGTTATTTTTTTTAATTTCTCGAAGCAATCCAAAGTTTTTTCAATCTCTTTTTCCTTTGCCAATTGGTACAGCATCGCTCCAACAAATGCATCTCCTGCACCTGTAGTATCTATTGCCTTTATTTGTATACTAGGAACAAATTCTTGCTCTTTTGAATTTGATATAAATGTCCCATCTTTACCTAACGTAATCGAGACAAACTTTGCTCCCAATTGATGAAGATGTTTTACACCTTCTTTTAGGTCATTAGTCTCTGTAATAATCTCAAGCTCTTCTTCGCTTAGTTTAACAAAATCAGCTAAACCAATTCCATGCTTTGCTAGTCTTATAAACTCTTTGTTATTTCCTTTCCAAAGGTCTGATCTAAAATTGGGATCAAACGAAACAAAGTTACCATTATCTTTCGCTGACTTCATCGTATTCAAATATGTAGTCTGAAATGGGCCATCTAGTAATGCTGTTGCAGATCCAAAATGAAGAATAGCTGCTTCTTTTAATTGACTTTTATCTAGCTCTTCTTCCTTCAAGAATGAATCGGCACCCCTATTAAATACAAAGTCTCTATCTCCGTTTTCCATTAAAGAGACAAACGCCAATGTAGTTGGATGCTTATCATCAAACGATAACATCGAAGTATCAACATTCAACTCAACTAACGTGTTTTTTAAATATAATCCAAATGGGTCATTTCCGACTTTTCCACAGAATTTAGCGTTTCCGCCTAGTTTTGTAATCGTTGCAGATACGTTAGCAGGAGCACCACCAGCTTGCTTTTCAAACATCCTTCCATCTACTAAATTATCTCCTTGATCCCTACAAAAAAAGTCTATTAATAACTCCCCTATACATACAACATATCTATTCTCATCCATAGATTTTTTCCTCTCTATACTATACTTATGTATTATTCTCAATTTAAAGAGGAAGAAACATTCAAACTGCTTCTTCCTCTCCACATACATTTTAATTCGAAGGTGTAGCTAGATAGCCATCATAAATGGACAGCTTACCCTTCTTACTAGAAATAGTTACAGTTTCACAAATTTTCTCTGGATATACCAGACTGGTCATAGCATATATGCCCCCATTAATAAAAATCTCTACTGATGATGCGTCTGCAATAATTTGTAGTGTTAAAGTTGCGCTATCATCAATCGATACGCTTTGTTCTAATGAAAACATCTCAGAGAATGCAACCTCTCCTGACAAGTCTCTATTTAATGCTACTGTATTACTTTTTGAATCATATTCAATCGTTGTCCTATTCGTTTGTGTATGGTTCAGTGAAATACCAAACTGATTTTCATCACCCTTGGCTATTTCTAAAAACAACTCAAAATAGGGCTCATCTACGTTATACATTTTACTTTCACCTTGATGGATAGCTATATCTTTGATATTTACATTTCGCTCAAAATAACGATTTAATTCTCCTACAGGCTTTTGATTAATTATATATTTATCTCTTACTTTTCGAAGTGAAAGCTCTCTAGGTAATGTCATCTGGCTTCTCCAACCAACTGTTGGTACTTCATTTGCATACCTCCAATTACTCATCCATCCAAGATAAATTCGTCGTCCATCTTCTTCTGGAATATCGGAGAAACTTACTCCTGCATAGTTATCCTTTCCATAATCTAACCATCTCACATCATTATGTTCCTCTTTAAATACAGAACCATCAAAACTACCAACGAAATACTGCGTACGTGATCCCATATCTGATCGACCATTATCACCTATACTCACAAATAAAACCCATTTTTCTTCTTCAGTTTCTTCCGTTTTAAATTTAAATAAATCTGGGCATTCCCATACACCATCATGAGAACCCTTATCCTCACCGAACTCACTTTCAAATTTCCAATCTATTAAGTTTGGTGATGAATAAAACGTAATTGTATGTCCAGTTGCTAGAGACATAATCCATTTATTATTATCTGAATCCCAAAAAACCTTTGGATCCCTAAAATCGATTTTTGTTTCATGTGAAAGGACAGGATTGCCTTCATATTTGAACCATGTACGTCCTTTATCAGTACTGTATGCAAGGCTTTGTGTCTGTTTAGCTGGGCGTCCATCCTCACTGTCCTTATGATGTGTGAAAATTGCGACTAACCCGGGCTCGTCATGAAAGAAACCTGTTGTATTATTCCAATCCACTACTGCACTTCCGGAAAAAATAGTTCCATGATCGTCTGGGTACAATGCGATATCTAATTCCTCCCATGAAATCAAATCCTTACTTATCGCGTGTCCCCAATGCATTGGACCCCAAATAGTATCATGTGGATTATGTTGAAAAAATAAATGATATTCACCTTTAAAATATATTAACCCATTAGGATCGTTTAACCAGTTTTTCTTAGGTGCAAAATGAAGATTAGGTCTGTATTTTTGAAATGCTTTAATTGTCAATTAATTCTCCCCCGTTATTCTGTACTTCTATCGTATCCATCCTGTTTAATTTTAAGCCACTCTTGTAATCCAAGTCGCTCTAATTCCTGTAAATATTCTTCCCATTCCGTTTCTACATTACCGTTTGCTATCCATTCTGCCTTTTTTCGTTCAATATAAG
>JAJUGF010000211.1 GCA_029268495.1 Gracilibacillus sp. | reverse complement strand
TGCTGTGTGTATACATTTGCGATTGTTTCTTTAGGAATGCTATTAATTGGTCTTGTGAATAAGTCATCACAATTAAATGCAATTGTTCCGATTGTAGCAGTTAGTATGGCTATGCTTGGTGGTGCATATTGGCCAATAGAAATTGTCGACAACCCCATTGTTTTAGCGTTATCCAAAGTGATTCCAATGACACATGCCATGGATGCACTAAAGTCGATTACTATTTATGGAAAAGATATTGCTGATATTACACAACCTTTATCTATCCTATTTTTAATGGGGGTTCTCTGTATGGGAATCGGTATTAATTTGATGGAAAGAAGATAATAGAACCGTGAAGTAAGTACGAGACAGGTATCCTCCTAAATGAAGTGAATCAGTCATTATAGGAGGATACTTTCAAATTAGGTTTTCTTTTGAAACAATGCAATACCAATGAAGAATGCTAGTATCACTGCGCAAGCATATGCGCTCATGGAGATAAGAGGGTGTGCTCCAGCATTTTTCACACCAATTCCTATAAATGCCCAAACGAATACGAGTGTAAGGAAGATGCCTTTTCTTTTCCGTAGAAAATAAAGTGCTATATATGTAGCAAGGATAAGGAATGCGATCGTCCAATATAGCTGAAATTCGCTATTGCCAATATAAACAAGGTAATAGCTTATATTCGCGAATGTTGCCACACATATCCAACCTGAATAAATAGAAAAAGGTAATGAATCGATACGTGATACTTCGGCCTTTTTGGCACAATTGTATAACAAGATCATTGTAATCAGCAAACAAACCATAATGATTGTACTAAAGAGGAAAAACTGATAGTGCCAAGCTAGAAGCCATGCTATATTTAAAATACAACTAATCCAAAATAGCTCACTACAACTTGAATAAACCGCTAAATCTCTCCTTGTTCTAGGTAATTGACCAAACACCCAAATTGCTAATAGAAAGTAAATCAATCCCCATATACTAAAAACATAACTTGCAGGTGTAAAGTATATATCCAGTTGATTAGAGATTTCTCCTGTTGTCATCCCATTGATTGGAAGAATATTTGCCAATGCATTCATCATTATGACAAATAGAAGTGCAACGACATTTGTCCAAAAAATCCTCAACTATTATCACTCCTTTTTCTTTGTTTTTAATTTGTCGAACGCTAATAGTGCGCGCTCTCTTGCAGTATTATGTTCGACGATAGGATATGGATAATCGATACCTAACTGAATATGTGCATGAGCTAGTATATGTGAGGGTGCTTCCCAAGGCTTAGCGATATAGGTTGTTTCTAAATCGCGTAGTTCAGGAACCCATTTTTTCATGTATGTACCATCAGAATCGAATTTTTCTGCTTGTTTAACTGGATGGAAAATACGAAAAAATGGAGAAGCATCAAAGCCAGTTCCTGCAACCCATTGCCATCCCATTGTGTTATTCGCGATGTCATGGTCAATTAATTGTTTCTCAAAATAGTCTTGTCCTTCTCGCCAATGGATAAGCAAATGTTTCACAAGAAAGGATGCCGTAATCATTCGCACACGATTGTGCATATAGCCTGTTTGTTTTAATTCCCTCATGCCTGCGTCCACTATAGGATAACCTGTTTGTCCTTCTTTCCATTGTGTAAATAATGACGAATCCGTTGGGAGCCATTCAAACTGGCGAAATTTAGCTTGTAATGGCTGCTGGATAATTTCAGGGAAAAAGTATAATTGATGATAAGCAAATTCTCGCCATACTAGTTGTTTTAAAAATGTTTCGATGCTTTTCTTTTTATGTGTATGCTTGTCATTCGCTTCTATGTCATCAATTCGAAGAACTTCTATTGCTTCATACCACAATAATCGGACACTAATTTCTCCATTCGCTACATAAGCAGAAAGCATAGATGTGGCATCAATTGCAGGAAAGTCACGATATGTTTCATAATCTACTATATTGTCATACAGAAATTGGCGCCATTTTTTCAATGCTTGTTGTTCACCTGGTTGAAAGTAGGTTAGACCGCTATCTTTAAATGGTTTATCTACGTCTCCATGGAACCACTCCATATGTGTAGGTTTTTTTTGTGGTGGTAAAATGGAAGTCTGTTGAACCTTTTTCCAAAATGATGTAAAGACTTTGTATGGTGTCTCTTGATTTGTCATTATCGTTCCAGGCGTTGTAAGCAACCTACCTTGAAGAAAGAATACGGGAATAGATAGTTCTTCCTCCATTTTTTTCATAAGGTGTCGACCAGATGGATCATATCTCTCATGTGTATAGATTGCTGCAATATGTAAGTCATGTATGATGTTCTTTATGATAGTTAATGGATTTCCTGAACGAATAAGTAAGGTTCCACCAAGTTGTGCAATCGTCGCTTGCAACGTATTTATTGCCATTCGCTCATACGTTTTACTTCGCGATGCCGTACTGTATTCATCTATATATAAAGGAACAACGATGCCTTGTTTGGAAGCCTCTGATAACGCAGGATGATCAAGTAAGCGGTAATCTTTATGAAATAATACAAGTACATGCTTTGTCATGTAAACATCCCCTCCTTCCTTTAGTATACCCTTTCCTATTATTTTTGAACGTAATAGAAAAAAGAGAAGTATGAATAGAAGAATAATGATAAAATGATTATAAGTAATTATATATAGTTAAAAAATACTAATCATCCATTTCTGTTCACTGTAACGAATGGATAAAAATATAGGGGGAAGAAAAATGAAAATTACAGGAAAATTGCTTTTGTCCTATGCTGCTCTTGTATTGATCATGGTTTTGTCAGGGGTAGTTGCGGTAAATGGCTTATTACAAGTGAATAATAATGCAAAGTCATTGTATTATGAACGAGTGGAACCATTACAAGACATGAATAAGATAGTGAAGTTAGCAGAGAACACAAGAGTGAATATGATGTCCGCTGTGTTAAATGAAGATGTTAGTAAGACAGAAATAGCAACGAATAATTTGAAAGAGATTGCTTCATTAATGGATGAATATGAACAAATCCCATTAAATGAAAAGGAAAAGGCAGTCTATCAGAACTTTAAAGAAAACTGGATAGCTTTTACTGAAGTTGTTCAAAGTAATATCAATCTGATTCAAAATGCAGAGTATGATATGGCGCGCGAAGGTCTCATAGCAGGTGGGGAGTACTATGAACCTGCAAGTGAATACCTTACCTCATTAATGGGAGAAACAGAGAAGGCAATTCAGACATACAACCAAGAGAATTTTGCATCATTTAAAGCAAATCGAAACATAATCATTATCACAATAGTTGTTGCAGCTATCGTGGCTATGTTACTAAGTTTGAAGATGGGGCGATATATTGGAAAACCATTAAACAAAATCACATTACATATCCAGGACTTTGCAAATGGAGATTTAAGTGGTGTGATGGAAGAAACAAAAAGAAAAGATGAAATCGGAGAGTTAACAAATGCTGCGAATCAAATGAAACACCATTTAAGTCAATTGATTCAAAAAGCTTCGAATGTATCGACAAATGTGGCGGCACAAAGCGATGTGCTTAGTCAATCAGCAAATGAAGTGACAGAGGGAAGTAAGCAAATTGCAACAACAATGGAAGAATTAGCAGACGGCGCAGAGGCACAAGCGCATGGAGCTACTAGTTTATCTGAAAAAATGGAACGATTGTTATCACATATACATGATGCAGACAAATCTACACTTGAAACAGTCTCAGATGCAGAAATGGTGCTTAATCATGCAGATAACGGAAAACAAGCGTTACAAGAATCTGTTGAGCAAATGAATGAGATTCATGAATTAGTTGGAGTAGCTGTCAATAAAGTGAAAGAATTAGATCAAGATTCTAAGGAAATTTCATCATTAGTGACTGTGATTGAAGGCATCGCAGAACAGACTAACCTATTAGCATTAAATGCGGCTATTGAAGCGGCTAGAGCAGGTGAACAAGGAAAAGGATTTTTAGTAGTAGCAGACGAAGTAAGGAAATTGGCAGAAGGTGTATCCAAATCAATTGGACAAGTAACAGCATTGACGCAGAAAATTCAAGTAGGGTCATCAAACGTAGCTGAAGCATTACAGTCAAGTTATGAGGAAGTAGAAAAGGGATCCATTCATTTAGGAGAAACAGGAGTCATTTTTGATGAAGTAAATCAATCTGTTACCAAAATCGTGCATCAAATTCAACAAGTGTCAGAAGAATTAAATCGTGTGGTAAAAGAATCGG
>JAJUGF010000210.1 GCA_029268495.1 Gracilibacillus sp. | reverse complement strand
CATAAAGGAATCATCAAATCCTATAATAGATAAATCTTCTGGTATGGATAATTCCGCATCACGAATGACATCTAATAATTTTATTGCTAACTCATCATTGTAACAAACGATTCCTGTTGGACGTTTCTCAGGACTCTCTGCTAATAACTTTGTTAACACTTCAATTGGTTTCGTCGATTTTTCCTCGGTTGTATATGTGACAATATTATTTGGCGCAATTTCTATACTGTGTTTTCGATGTGCCTTCAAATATCCTTTCATCCGCTTCGTACCTTGTGTATCATCATTTTTAAAGAATCCGACGATATTACGATGCCCGAGTTCAATTAAGTGCTCTGTCTGTAATAGACCACCTTTTTCTTCATCCATGACAATATGGAATGGTTCTAATTCATCATAAAATGCATTAATCATAAGATAAGGTATATTTTGGCGTTCTAAATTAAGGTAATAATTAATATTTGGATTTGATATCGCGCTCTTTGTTGGTTCAATAATTACACCATCAAATTGTTGCGTTAGAATTTTTTCTAGAAATTTACGTTCATTATCATGATCATTATTCGTTGAGAACAGACTAACTTGGTATCCTCGTTGACTTAAATACGATTCTGCACCACGAATAATCGATGGAAAGATATAATCAGAAATATACGTTGTAATTATGGCTATATTTTTCTGTCGAATTTGGTTTACATTCTCTTCCTTTGATCTGTCTGCACAGAAAGTTCCTGCTCCTTGTTCACGATAAAGCCATCCTTGATTAACTAAATCACCTATCGCTAAACGAACGGTATGGCGACTAACACCAAATTGTTTCATCAATTCACTTTCTGAACTGATTTTTTGGTGAGGTTGATATGTGCCATCTAATATTTGCGATTTAATCGCTTGTTTGACAATATTATATTTTGTTTGCATCTACTTACACCTCATTAATTGCTATTCGGAAATCGTAGAGCGCTTACTAAATCACACACCCCACTTTTTTTATACTATATACAATAAGACTACTATCATTTTACATGAAAAGACACAATAAACCAATAAAATTCTTTGATGTAGATAAACTTGGGTTTATTATTGCCAGAAAGCGATGATTGCTTTGTCTATTATTATATATGAAAGAGAGACCTACATTACGTAGATCTCCGCATTCACCTTATTAACTATAAATTGATTCATTCCATTTTAATTCATTTCTAAACTGGCGTAAATTCATATCTTTATCAATCACAACACACTCGATTTTTGCCATGTTAGCAAAATCATATAATTGTTCTGTTGTCACTTCAAACGAGAACACTGTATGGTGTGCACCACCAGCATAAATCCATGCTTCTGTTGCTTCACTTAATGATGGTTCTGGCTTCCACAACACTTTTGCAACAGGTAAGTGTGGTGTATCAATTTGTGGTTGTTCTGCTTTCACTTCATTAATCACAAGGCGATAACGTCCACCCATCTCAATTAATGATGCATTCACAGCATCTCCACCACGACCGTCAAATACTAAACGTGCTGGATCTTCTTTACCACCAATACCTAATGGGTTCACAACAATCTTAGGTTTTGTTGCCGAAACTGTTGGACAGATTTCTAACATGTGTGACCCTAAAATCATTTCATTACCTGGCTCTAAGTGGTATGTGTAATCTTCCATAAATGACGTACCTTTATTGTCTGCGATAATCTTCATAAAGCGAGTTAGTGCCGCTGTTCTCCAGTCACCTTCTCCTGCAAATCCATATCCTTCTGCCATTAAACGTTGTGCAGCTAAACCAGGTAATTGCTTCATACCATGAAGATCTTCAAAGTTTGTTGTAAATGCTGTATAGTTACCTTTTTTCAAGAAAGATTTTAATCCTAACTCGATTTTAGCTTGATATAGAATAGAATCACGTACATGACCAGCTTCACTCGCTTCAGCAGGTAGGTCATATAATTTTTCGTATTCACTGTATAAATTTGCAACTTCTTCATCAGAAATTGTATTCATTTCTTCAACTAAATCACCAATACCATAGTAATCAACAACCCAGCCGAATTTAATTTGTGCTTCTATTTTATCTCCATCTGTTACAGCAACATTGCGCATATTATCACCAAAACGAGCAACACGAATGTTAGAACCTTCTGATACTGCAACAGCTGTTTTCATCCAGCTACTAATTTTTCCTGTTACTTTTTCATCTTGCCAATGTCCTACAACTACTTTACGTGACACATCCATACGTGTACCGATAAAGCCATATTCACGATCTCCATGTGCAGCTTGATTTAAATTCATAAAGTCCATATCAATGCTATCCCATGGAATATCACGGTTATATTGTGTATGAAGATGTAACAATGGTTTTTGTAATGTTTTTAAACCAGCAATCCACATTTTTGCGGGTGAGAATGTGTGCATCCATGTAATGATACCTGCACAATTTTCATCTGAATTTGCTTTTAACATTAGTGCATGAATGTCATTTGATGTTGTTAATACTTCTTTAAATTCTACCTCAAATGGAAGGTTTCCTTCGTTGTTTAATCCTTCTACTACTTTTTTACTGTTGTCCGCAACTTCTTTTAACGTTTCTTCACCGTAAAGGTGCTGGCTTCCTGTTACAAACCAAAATTTGTATGGTCTAATTTCTAACATATTTGTTACCTCCTATAGGTTCATTTTTATTTATCTTGTCCATAATATGCATTTGCACCATGCTTACGTAAATAATGTTTATCTAATAAGTATGAATCCATTGGTGCAATGGATGGATTTAATTGATATGTGTGAAGTGCCATTTTTGCAACCTCTTCTAATACCACAGCATTGTGCACTGCTTCATGAGGGTCTTTCCCCCAATTAAATGGTGCATGGCTATGCACTAGTACACTAGGGACTTGTAGTGGATCGATTTCTTTGAATGCTTCCACAATTACATTACCTGTTTCCCATTCGTATTCACCTTTTACTTCTTCTTCCGTCATTCTTCTTGTACAAGGAACTTCACCGTAAAAGTAATCCGCTTGTGTCGTTCCTAGTGCAGGAATTCCTCTCCCTGCTTGCGCCCAACTTGTTGCCCATGGCGAATGTGTATGAACAATCCCGCCAATACCCGGGAACTTCTTATACAATAAACGATGTGTTGGTGTATCTGAAGATGGCTTCAAATCACCTTCCACAATATTCCCATCCAAGTCTAAAACAACCAAATCTTCTACTTTTAATTCTTCGTATGGTACCCCGCTTGGTTTAATAACCATTAAACCGGACTCTTTATCGAAACCGCTTACATTGCCCCAAGTAAACGTAACGAGCCCGTATTTGGGTAAAGCTAGATTCGCTTCTAATACTTGTTGCTTTAACGATTCAAGCATGTAAACATCACCTTTCTAATTAATATAGCCCTTGTACGTATGTGTAAAATGGATTAACTTAATAATAATATAATTCGTACGTACATTCAATAAAAAAATAAAAAATTATAAAAAATTGAACAAAAAACAAAAAAAAGTGTAGTAAACCTCCTATATATGTAATTAAAACTTCATTAAAACACATATACACCTAACTTATTATTACAAGTTAGGTGTATATTATTACGTATTAATAAAAAATTTAACATTTGGATGTGTGTATACGGTCTCAAACAGTTCGTGATTTACTAGTTGCTCGTGGAGGTCTTCTGGTGAAAACCATAAATGATCATTTTCAAACGTCACATCTGCACCATAATGATAGCACGCCCAGACTAATTTAGAACAATAAATATATTCCCATATATTATCTAAATCTTGACTTAATTGAAATGAAAAAACAGGTTTCTTTATGTCATCCTTCAAATTATCCATGTACTTTTCATGATAACTATTAGCAAAATCTGCTGCTTTTTTACCAATTGTTACTTTTTTCGGACGAAATTGAGCATGAATAGGATGTTTGGTTAAAAATTGTTGTATCGTATCTTTCACGATAGCGGGATGCCCTCCACTAGCTTCTACTAAATATTGCTCATCTACAACAATAGCTGAGTGTCCCATATACCCTGACAACTCTTCTTTTACATTATCACTCGCTACAAGAATGTCCCCTGGCATGAATTCTCTATCTCTTAGTGTTTTGCTTTTTCGAATCAAATAATCTTCACGATAAATGTAATTTGTCTCAAAATGTACGATTGTAACCACTTCATGTTCAGTTGTGATTGGAAGCAGAATAACACCATTATTTCTTTCCCATTGTCTCACTTGTTGATAGTCTACATATATTCT
>JAJUGF010000209.1 GCA_029268495.1 Gracilibacillus sp. | reverse complement strand
TGGAATAGGTGCACCATTGATTTTTGCAATGAATGCATATAGATGGAATGAAGTCGGATCTATACTAATTGGATTGGTAGTGTTGATTTTGATTGTAGAAGTATTTTCAAATAAGATGAGGAATAAATTGATTCGCGGATAGATGTATACAGGCTTCAAGGAACAAATGAGAATGAAGTGTATGCAAAATTATTTGTGAAGTATTATTATTTATAGTTATAGTCTATTTACTTCATTCCATAAATTTTACACATTCGAACATCAGCAATTGAAGGATGTGCTATAAATGGCGTTATATAAGGATATAATCTAAATCAATAGCCAGACATATTTTATACTTCCTTTTGCTAATGATTTTACATTTTATTTTTATTTGTTACAATAGCACCTAACATGTTGTAAAGGAGAATGTTTGTGAACAAGAAATGGTTAATTAGTTTATTGCTAATTTGTATAACAACAGTGATGGTAGCATGTAGTGACAATGATTCTACTGAAGGAAATGAGAAAACAAGTACTGAAGAAGGTAACCAACAAGCGGAAATGGAACAACCTGATTTAGAGAATGTTCCAGAAGTGGTTGCGGAAGTAAATGGGGACAAGATTTCAAAAGCAGATTTTGAATCAACATATCAGGCACAATTTCAACAAGTCATGATGCAAGCGCAAATGTCAGGTGAAGAAGTGAATCAAGATGAATTAAAAGGGCAAATTGTCGATGCACTAATTGGACAAAGACTTGTGATTCAAGAGGCAGAAGATAAAGGGTTTGAAGTGGCAGAAGAAGATGTAAATAAGACATTAGATAGTTTAGTTGCTCAAAATGGATTAGAGTCACAAGATGAATTTTTCGCTGCATTAGAAGAACAAGGAATGGCGAAAGAGGAAGTAATGAGCCAAGTAGAAACACAAGTAAAAGTAAATAAACTCATTGCTGATGAGACAGGGGAAGTCAACCCATCAGAAGAAGAATTGAAAGAAATGTATGACACATATGTGAAACAATTAGAACAAATGAGTGAATCAGGCCAAGATGTGACGATTCCATCATATGAAGAAATGGAACCGAATTTAATTGCGCAAATCAAGTCTCAAAAAGATGCGGAGACATATCAGAAACTAGTAGAAAAACTAGAAAAAGATGCAGAAATTACAAAAAATCTTTAAATAAAACAGAGATTTAATATAGACTGTATCGTCCTTACGCCAAGATGAAAAGGACGATGCGGTTTTTTTATATTCAAATTAAGAAACTATAAATGTAAGTGTATATAGGTTGAAAATACGTATATAAATAGGTGATTTTAGTAGCAAAAGAGCTTATTTCCAATTTTGACGTTAGAACGATTATAGGAAAAAATAATAGTACAAACATTCTCCTCTCCATTTAACATCACATTATCTAGAAAACCATTCTGTAAAAATACATCCAATATGAGTCAAATTTAATTAAAGGAGGTGTCCATGAAATGGGACACGACATTTTTGCATATAACAAGGCAAATCAAGAAGTTGCATATGCCAGATTTTCTATGTTTAACGATAATTCTTATATATTATATGATTTGTTACAAGCGAGGGAATTTCATGCAGGTGTAAGTGGAAGTGGTGTATGTGTGGAGTTTTCTGATGTCATGATGAATCAAGTGATGCAAGATTGTAATTTACTATTTCCTAAAAATGATAGAGCAAATCGTAGAGATATTGATGTAAAACAGATTCAAGGATTTATCAAGAATTCCTATGAAGCAGCTAAGAATGAGGGTAGTGTAAAAATTTGCTTTGGATGAAGGAATAAAGAAATCGATGGATTGAGGGAGAATGTTTCTACAAATACAACTGCACTGCCAATAATAGGTAGTGTAGTTTTTGGTATATAATAGATTGAAAAAGTAGCGAATGCGAATATATGTTCTATTTTTTGCTGGATTATGTTATAATCTAAAAAGATAACGTTCTTTTAGGGTTAGGTCGGCTAATTCCCTTATGGAAAGGGGGAATGCCTATGAGTATGTATGAAAGCTTTATGGTACTATTTGGTTTTGGTACTTTCTTGATTGCATTGCTCACGTTGATTATCTCGATGATTAAACGAAAATAGACCTCCCTATTTGCCCTTACAAGTAACTAGGAGAGGTCTAATACAAACAATGTTTAGCCGATTCCTCTGGGGGAACCACTTATCTATACCCGTAGTTGCCGCTACGGGTCATTTATTATATGTGTAATTCCTTTCTATTATAACATGTTTCCACAAATAAGTGTATGGATGAGTGATAAAGCATACAAAATAAACGGGGTGTACTGGATGCAGCAACAACAAAAAGAAATTATTTCTAAGAAGATATTAACAGAGACAAAAGGGTATCTAGATATTGGTTTCACACATTCCTTAAATCCTTATAGTGGCTGTGGTTTTGCGTGCTCGTATTGTTATGTGAGAGAAATGCCTATTCAACGCTTTAAAGATATACCATGGGGTGAATGGATTGAGATAAAATCAAATGCTAAAGAAATTCTTCAAAAAGAAATGAACAAACTACGCAAAAAAGGGAAAGTCATCAATATATTTATGGCTTCAGCAACAGATCCATATCAACCAGTGGAGAGAAACACGGAGTTAACTCGAAATTTATTAGAAGTGATGATTGACCATCCACCAGACTTATTACAGATACAAACAAGAGGACCACTAATTACAAGAGATACCGACTTGCTTATACAATTAAAGGAAAAGTGTAAATTAATTGTTTCAATGACAGTGGAAACAGATAGAGAAGATATCAAGCGAATTTTCGCACCATATGCACCAGGTATAGGAATTAGATTAAAAGCAATGAAGGAGTTACACGATGCGGGGATTGTTACACAAGCATCGATTTCACCTGTACTCCCATTTACAAGGAATTTCCCAAATAAATTAAAAGGGATTGTCGATGCTGTGTGGATTGATACATTGATGATTGGAGATGGAGCAATGGGCAAGAGGTCATCTCGATTAGGTATGCCACAGCTCTTTCTGGAACATCATCTAGAGAAATGGTATGATCCCAAATTGCATGTAAAAGTAGAGAAGTACTTCAAGAAATACTTTTCTGCCGAATGTGTTCGTGTATCTAGAGAAGAAGGTTTTCCAAAGCAAATAGAACAGAAAGGACGATGACAGTTCCATCATCATTTTAAATGTAAAAATGCCTTGTTCTAAAAACATTTTTCTTCTTATTTCATATAATGCCCTTAGAGGTGATGAATGTGGCAAGAGTGAAATATACAGACAATGATCTCGCGTTACTAGCAAGAATGATGCGGGCAGAAGCAGAAGGCGAAGGAAAGCTTGGCATGTTAATGGTCGGTAATGTAATTATAAATAGATTAAAAGCAAATTGTTTAGATTTTAAAGATTTACGATCAATTAGAGATGTGATTTTTCAAATTCAAGGTGGTAACTACTCTTTTGAAGCCGTTCAAAAAGGGAACGTATTCTACAATCGGGCGAGAGATGTAGAAAAGAGATTAGCGGAACAAGTTGTGAAGTATTGGCGTGAACATCCTTCGAAATATGCATTATGGTATTTCAATCCATATGGACCTTGTCCTCCGACATGGTATGACCAACCTTTTGCGGGACAATTCAAACAACATTGTTATTATGAACCACAAGCAAATACGTGTGAAGGCGCGTATCGTTGGTAAGCTTACACGAAATTCAAATCAAGAAAAAACCGACACTTGTCTACAAATATAGTAGCTAAGTGTCGGTTTTTGACTATTTATTTTTTTCCTTGTTCCTCTGGTGCGGGTAAATCTTCTATTTCTGGCGCTTCCTCATCTTTATTATCAGAATCATCCGGCACTGGTAATTCTTCTTCAGGTGGTGTAGGTGTAGTTACTTCAACAGATTTGTTGTTACTTACGCGTATTTCCACAGTATAATCCATGGAAACAAAGGAATTAAATTGGCTCATGCCTACAACTGTTCCTTTTACTTCTGCTGAATCGACATATTTAATAATATAAGAAATGTTGGCACCTTTAGACTGATAATCTTCATAGAATAGGCGCGGTAAATCACCCTCTAATTGGCCACGATAATCTCTAAGATATGGCTTACCTTCTGAGTAAGTTACAGTAATGTTCTTATTGTCTTGGTCCGTTAGCTTTGTACCTGGTTCAATCGATTGTGCAATTAATTGTCCAAATTTCACTTTGTTATGGAACCTTTGCTTTACAGTAACATTTAGTCCTTCCACAGTCATTGCTTCTTCGACAGAGTAGTTAGCGAAATTAGGAACTTCAATTGCTTTACCTAGTGA
>JAJUGF010000208.1 GCA_029268495.1 Gracilibacillus sp. | reverse complement strand
CATTCATTTATTGAACAATTACCTAATCAATACGATACAATGTTAGAAGGGAATGGCCATAGCATCAGTCAAGGGCAGCGCCAACTAATATCAATTGCAAGAGCGATGTTGCGTAATCCGTCTATCTTGATTTTAGATGAAGCAACAAGTAGTATTGATACAATTACGGAATTAAAAATAACCGATGCTTTAAAGAGACTAATGAAGGGAAAGACTAGTTTTATTATCGCCCATCGGTTAAATACAATAGAAGAAGCGGATCAAATTCTTGTGTTGCAAGATGGTACAATAATTGAGCGAGGAAATCACCAATCATTACTTGCTCAAAAGGGATTTTATGCAAATTTAGTTGCAACGCAATCAATCAGGGAAGCATAACAATATAGAAGGTCGATTTGGAGGTGATGATCATGACAGAAGAACACAATGATCAAGAATGGCAAGAGGAACAACAACGAGTAGATGAAGTGGTAACAGAGATAAAACGAAAAATGGATGTGTTGCAATCACGAGCATCCACTTTAAAACAAGATGTGATTGATATTCGTAAAGATTTCTGGGAAGACGTTACAGTTAATATAGAAGAAATGGATGACAAGATTGAAACAGAAGCAAGTATCAAACAACAAGCAGAGTTTTTATCAGAACGAGAAAGAAGCCATGGTCAAGTTAGTGAACGATTGGATATACTTAGCAGGTTAAAGGATTCCCCATATTTCGGTAGAATTAATTTTAAAGAAGAGCATCAAGGGGCAGAGCAACCAATATATATTGGATTAGCATCTGTGTTAGATAAAGAGGAAGAAGAATTTCTTGTTTATGATTGGCGAGCACCAATTGCGAGCATGTATTACGATTATCCCCCTGGTCCGGCAAACTACGACACCGTTCAAGGAAATATTTCCGGGGAAATAACGATAAAACGACAATATTTGATTCGAGAAGGAACATTAAAGGGAATGTTCGACACAGGATTAACAATTGGCGATCATTTACTTCAACGTGTATTAGGAAATCAAGCAAGTACACAAATGAAAAGTATTGTTTCCACCATTCAACGAGAACAAAATCAAATTATCCGTAATGAAAGAAGCAATGTGCTTGTTGTGCAAGGTGTTGCGGGGAGTGGTAAGACATCTGCAGCATTGCAACGTGTAGCATATTTACTATATAGATATAGAGAAACATTATCATCAGAGCAAATTATCTTATTTTCACCAAATCCACTTTTTAATAGTTATGTTGCGACAGTATTACCTGAGCTCGGTGAAGATAATATGCAACAAATGACGTTTTATCAATTTTTGCATATGCAATTAGAAGATGACTTTGCATTAGAGACGCCTTTTGAACAAATGGAGTACTACTTACGTAAAGAAGGGGACGATTATCAAACAAGGGTCGAAGCAATGCAATTTAAAGCGAGTCTCTCCTACAAGTATTTACTCGATCAATATATAGAAGAACTATCTCAAGAAGGAATCGTCTTTCGTAATATTTCTTTTCAAGGTGATGTCATCATTTCCAAAAAAGCAATTGAATTGTATTTTTATCATACAGAACCAACACTTTCTATTCCAGATCGATTAGAAAAAGTAGCAAGTTGGTTATTACAACAGCTAAAAAAAGTAGAGAAATATGAGCGGGATAAAGATTGGGTTCTTGATGAGAGTGAATTACTGGATAAGGATACCTTTGTCGATGTACATCAGACATTACAAGAAGAACAGCGATATACGGAGGAGACTTTTGATGACTATGATAGGGAAGAAGCTTTGTTAAGAAAGCGAGTTGTGGCAAATAAATTTAAGCCATTACGAATTAAAATTAAAAAACTTGCTTTTGTGGATACTTTAAAGACATTCCGTAAATTGTTCCGAGATTATCAGGCACTCCATTTGAATACAGAATTACCGGATAGTTGGGTAGATATATGTCGATTGACAGAACGGAATTTCAAAGAAAAATTCGTGACATGGGAAGATGCTCCAGCGTATATTTATTTCCAAAAAAGTATGCTAGGATTTAACCAGAAGCGGACAATTCAACATGTATTTATTGATGAGGCACAAGACTATTCGCCATTTCAATTTACGTTATTAAAAAAGATGTTTCCAATCAGTAAGATGACAATGTTAGGCGATATTAACCAAGCAATCTATGCACATGCATTAAAAGAAGAGACGATGTTGTCAGATAAATTCGAAGAGAAGCATGAACGAATTGTTTTAACCCGAAGTTATCGTTCTACACGACAAATTGTTTTGTTCACCAAATCATTTATGCCAAATGGTAATATCATAGAGCCATTTGAGCGCGATGGTGATGTACCTGTTTTGATTGAAGTAGATCAACCAGAAATTGCAATGGAAAAAATGATTTCTAGAATCAATGCTTTTTTAGATGAAGGAAATGAAACCATTGCAATTATCGGAAAGACGATGGAAGAATGTAGATTATTATATGCCATGTTAAAAGGACGAGTATCAGTAAGTTTATTAACACAAGAAACGCATATATTTAACAAAGGGATTGTTGTAATACCTGCATATTTAGCAAAAGGAATTGAATTTGATGCAGTTGTCATTGCAAATGCTTCTGATGATAATTACCATGATGAATTAGAGCGGAATCTTTTTTACACTGCTTGTACACGTGCGATGCATCAGCTTGTATTATATGCAGTAGGTAAACCTAGTCGCTTTATTGATCAAATTCCAAGTCAACAATTTAAACATTACAAAATACACCAAATTACTGCACGGAGTAATGAAGAATAAGAAACAAATAGCTTATATGAATGTATACAATAATACATTTGTATAAGTTATTTGTGTGTATACAGATGAAAGCGTAAGCATATTATTTTAAAATACTGAGAATCTGTGGCAAGATAAAAAAGAATTAAATGTATAAGGAGGAATAACAATATGTCATTACATTTACAATCAACAACTACATTACACAATGGAGTAAAAATGCCATGGTTCGGCTTAGGAGTATTTCAAGTGGAAGATGGAGATGAAGTAATTAATTCCGTCAAATGGGCAATTGAGCATGGATACCGTAGTATTGATACAGCAGCAGTGTACAAAAATGAAGAAGGTGTAGGGCAAGCAATAAAAGAATCTGGTATTCCTCGTGAAGAACTATTTATTACATCAAAGCTTTGGAATAGTAATCAAGGCTATGAGGAAACATTACAAGCATTTGAAACAACATTAAGCAAATTAGATTTAGATTATTTAGATCTATATTTGATTCATTGGCCAGTACCAAAGCTAAATAAATATAAAGAAACATGGAAAGCGCTAGAGAAATTATACAAAGGTGGAAAGATTCGTGCAATTGGTGTAAGTAATTTTAAAGAACATCATTTAGAAGATTTAATGACAGAAGCAGAGATTGTTCCAATGGTGAATCAAGTAGAGTTCCATCCACATTTACAACAAGAAAGCTTACATGAATTTTGTAAAAAACATCAGATTCAATTAGAAGCATGGTCTCCACTTAAACAAGGTAAAATCTTAGCAGATCCAACATTGACTAAAATTGCTGAGAAACATGGGAAATCTACTGCTCAAGTGATTCTAAGATGGGATTTACAGAAGGAAGTTGTGACAATTCCTAAATCAGTAAAACAACATCGTATTCAAGATAATTCGAATATTTTTGACTTTGAATTATCCGAAGAAGATATGCAATTAATTAAAGAGATGAATAGAGAAGAGCGAGTGGGGCCAGACCCAGATGAATTTGATAGAAGATAGATAGTAAAATGATTTCTTTCTATTCTCTCTGCTTGAATTAAGTTCACTATTAAGTTATCTTTAACCATGGGAATAGTTCTAGTAGAGGAGGATATAGAGTGGCTTTTGTAATTTTGGCACCATGTGAGACAGAAAAAGCAGGGGAATGCGCGACAGTCTGCCCGGTTGATTGTATTGTTGAGGGAACAGATCAATTCTATATTGATCCAGATGTGTGTATCGATTGTGGTGCATGCAAAGCAGTATGCCCTGTGGATGCAATCGAGGAAGAATATGACCTTACCCCAGAACAAGAAGTATATTTAGAAAAAGCAGAAGCATTTTTTGCTAATGAATAGATAAAAAAGGTTGACGTAATTTAAGTATAGATACCCTTTTAAAAGATCACTTCCTAAATGTGTTGAATTGGAAGTGATCTTTTTTTGATTTGCTTTAGTCGCCTAGTTTCTAGGTGCTTTTAGCTTTTGTATCGGCTAGCACAAGCACCCAGAAACTAGGCGACTTCGCGAACCAACCATCAATAAGTCATCATCGATTCGCAAGCTCATCGTGATTCCTATATTTCAGTTGTTTCCCTCCAGTCGCTACGTT
>JAJUGF010000207.1 GCA_029268495.1 Gracilibacillus sp. | reverse complement strand
TTCACAAACCGCCCTACGATAAGTCATCATCGATTCGTCCCTCATCGTGATTCCTTTATCTCAGTTGGTTTGTTCCAGTCGCTACGTTTCTAAGCGGGCACCTACGCTTTTGTATCATCCAGCTCAAGCGTCCAGAAACTAGGCGACTTCACGAATCAACTATCAATAAGTCATCATCGATTCGCAAGCTCATCGTGATTCCTTTATTTCAGTTGATGCGTTCCAGTCACTACGTTTCTAAACGGACGCTTTCGCTTTTGTATCATCCAGCTTCAGTGCCCAGAAACTAGGCGACTTCACAAACCGCCCTACGATAAGTCATCATCGATTCGTCCCTCATCGTGATTCCTTTATCTCAGTTGGTTTGTTCCAGTCGCTACGTTTCTAAGCGGGCACCTACGCTTTTGTATTCACTTTTTCTCTATTGTAATTAAGTTTTCTTCGTCTGTTAGATAGAAGTCGAGTGGGGGGCGTTGATCGATAAGCCCTAGTCGTTCTAATTTGTAATAACTGACTTTATTATATGGGTCATTATCGATAATTGGTAACTTCTTTTCTTGAGCAATATATGCATCTACTGCACGTTGAATTTTATCCAAATAGTGCGCAAGGTGTTTATTATTTTCTTCAAATACCTCATATGTTTCTTTTGACATATAAAAAGGTTTGTGCGGAATCGCTTTCAAAAAAGGAGTGAGTAATTCTACATTGATACGGTTATCTTCATGGATGAGTACACTTAAAGGAACAGTATTAGGAAGCGTGTTGCTGTATTCTCTAATCGCTTTTTTGATTTCATTTAATGGTATTTCTTTAATAGGGTGTGTCACTTTTTTTGAGGATTTTTTTCGTACAAATTTTTTCCACAAGTTTGTCACCAACTTTCTTTTTATATGTATTTTGCTATATCTTAACAAAAATTTTGTAAAATGAAAAGAAACTATACAATATTTACTATTTCTTAACAATAATGGACTAGCTATTTTTGTATAATCTTGTTAAATTAGCAAATAGAAAGATAAAATTTGTAAGAGGAGTGGTAAAAATGATTGAAAAAAATGGTGAATTAAAAATTACTACACTTGCAGTAATTGGTATTCAAAAAGATGGACGCTACTATACCAAACTAATGGATTGGGTAGCAGAGAATGATAGCGAAATAGAATTGTCTACGGATAAAGTAATGGATGAAAATTGTCGATTGCATGGAAGTAGTTTCCGAGGACTTTTAGAAGGATCACGTGAAATCACCCAATCTAGTCATAAACCTCCTATTGTACTTGATAAAGTTCTTAATATGTATTACTTTCCTGTTGAATCTCCCATCAAAAAAACATGTACATGGATTGCTCATTCACATGTAAGAGCAATAAGAAATTACCCAAACAATCAAACAAACATATTATTTCACAACAATCGAACACTCACATTAGACATTTCTCATCCTGTAGTATTTCGTCAATTAAATAAAACAGCACAATATAGATGTACATTAACTGATCGAATACAAAAGTTAAGACCGATTCATAAATTAAATGCACAACACTACTTTCAAACAGAACTTCCTCATGCTGAAATCATCCGTAACTCCCCAATTTCTAGTTTTAATTATGAAGAATAGATACTAGAATAGCGCTCTCCATCATATATGATTTCCAATGATTAATAAGAATCGATTGCTATAAATAAATATTAGGTTTATCGCATGATTAATATTGCGATAAGCCTACTATCTCAAAAATTGAATTGGTTAATTGGAATAGTTGGTTGTTTGCCAGTTAAGAATGCAGCAACATCCTTTCCAATGATAGGTCCAGTTGTAAGTCCAGAAGAACCTAATCCATTAACAGAAAACACATTTGAATTTGTATAACCAATAAAAGGAAGAGATTCTCTCGTAAATGGTCTTAGTCCAACAGATAGATATTCCATTTGTATGGTAGAATTCGGAAAATATTGTTCTGCTTGCTCTAATAAATATGCTTCGTTTTCTTTAGAAGGGGTTGTAGAGAAGCTTTCTGTATCTTCATGTGTTGTACCGATTGCATATTGATGTGTGGATGTTTCTACGATATACATTGGTCCTAGTCCCATTACTACAGGTGTATTTATATGATTACTTTCATTTTTTAATGAGAAATGCAACAATTCTGCACGTTGATGTCTTACAGGTACTTGAGGAGCCATCTCATTTCCCCATGCGCCTGCTGCATAAACGACTGTACCCTGACATGCTTCTATCGATACATCTTCATTCACCCATTTTCCACCGTGTAATAAGATACCTTCTTTTAGTGCACTTAATAAATTTTGACCATTAATTTGGCCACCACCTTCAACGAATATAGCGGGTAAATTAGTTGTAAGGTTAGGATGAGCATTGCGTACTTCACTTGGAGACATTTTCTTTACAATACCCATTTCAGGTGCTGTTTCTTTTTTTGCAGAAATACGTTGAAAAGCTAATTCCTGAACATGTTCATTTTTAAATAAGCAAATGGCGCCATTTCTTTTATAACCTGTAGAGATACCTGTTTGTTGCTCGAGTTCTTTGATGAAATCAGGATAATATCGTGCACCTTCTTCTACAAGTCTATACCATAATTTATTTCTTTTTTGGCTGACCCATGGACAGATTATTCCGGCAGATGCTTCGGTTGCTTTACCTGTATCATTCCGGTCATATAGGGTCACATTATGTTTCATTTTACTTAGATGGTAAGCGATGGAAGCACCGGCAATTCCACCACCTATTATGGAGTATGTTCCCATACAATCATTCCTTCACTTCATTCTAAGTGGTAAGCGTACTATGAAAAAGAAAATAATGCAACTAAATAAGTGTCTGAAATTTGAAAAAATTGTAAACATCGTATTCGTGACAATCTTCATTTATCCGTGTATGCTATTAATAGAATTAGTAATTTTTACTTGAATTGAAGGATGACTAAAATGGCATATGAATATTTAAAAGAAGAAATAATTCATTATAGTAAAGAAATAGGAATTGATAAAATAGGATTTGCAAGTGCAGATCCGTTTAAAGAGTTAAAAGGAAGGTTACAAGAACAACAGCAATTAGGTTACGCATCAGGATTTGAAAAAGGCACAATCGAAGAGAGAACAGAACCGACACTCTTATTAGAAAGTGCGGAATCTATTATTGCGATTGCATTAGCTTATCCAACAAGAATAAAAAATGGTCCGAAAAGTGTAAAAGGCGATCGACGAGGATTATTCTCTAGGGCTTCATGGGGAACAGATTATCATATTGTATTGCAACAAAAATTGTCTTTACTTGCAGAGTTTATCGAGAGTAAAGTACAAGGTTTCCAATATCGATCAATGGTAGATACTGGTGAATTATCAGATCGAGCGGTTGCAGAACGAGCAGGCATTGGCTTTAGTGGGAAGAATACATTAATGATTGCCCCAGAATTAGGTTCATATATCTATTTAGGTGAAATGATTACCAATCTCCCTTTTACACCTGATATCCCAATAGAAGATGGATGTTTAGATTGTACAAAATGCTTAGACGCATGTCCAACTGGAGCGCTAGTAGAACCAGGAAGATTAAATGCACAGCAATGTTTGGCATTTTTAACGCAAACAAAAGACTACATGCCAGATGAACACCGAGACAAATTAGGAAATTTGATTTATGGATTTGAAACATGCCAAGTGGTTTGTCCATATAATAAAGGGGTGGATTTTCACTTTCATGAGGAATTTGAACCAGACCCTGAGCTAGTGAAACCAAGATTAACAGACTTATTACACATGTCTAATCGTACTTTTAAAGAAAAATTCGGTAAAATGGCTGGTTCTTGGCGTGGGAAGAAACCGATTCAACGAAATGCAATATTAGCACTCGCACATTATAAAGAAGAAAGTGCTGTACCAGACTTAATTCAATTAATGAAAGACGATCCACGGCCGGTGATAAGGGGAACTGCTGCATGGGCCATTGGGAAAATAGGAACAGAAGACGGCTATACAGAGATTATAGCAGCAATGAAGACAGAAACAGATGAAACCGTATTAGCAGAAATGGAAAAAGGTCTTGGGTTTAAGGAAAGGAAGTAGCGTATATGGATAAAATATACTATTCCGAAATGGATACTCCAATCGGTCCGCTTACAATGGTAAGTAAGAACGATATATTAATTTTATTAGAATATGGTGCGTTTGATGAGAGGAAAACAAGCATTATTTCATGGTGTGAGAAACACTCTATTCCAACAAATTTAGAAAGAAACGTAGATGCTCATATACTTATTCATCAACAATTAAATGAATATTTTTCTAAAAAGAGAAAATCTTTTACGATTCCGTATGTATGTTACGGAACTCCCTTTCAACAAAAAGTATGGAAAGCACTCAC
>JAJUGF010000206.1 GCA_029268495.1 Gracilibacillus sp. | reverse complement strand
TTCTTCTAACATGTTTTTTGGTAACCTAATTAATTGATCTTGCCAAATCACAATTGGTCTTGTTTCATCCTTTTTATTTTGTTTCTTACATTTTAGTGTTAATGCATGATTATAAATTTGTTGAATCTCACTTTCTTGTGTTACTAGATGTGGAAATCTTTTACTAAACGTACTCTCTTTAAATTGTAACCAAAGCGCTTGATTCCCTCTAATTAAACTAGGAAAATGGGTGAGTAGATTTAATTGATATCCTTTGTATGTGAGTGATTGAAAATCTGTAATAAATTTATAATATAAAGACCAATAGTTTTGTCTATATCTATCCACTTACACCCCTCCTATTTTGTTAATCTATTGATGCAAGCTAGCAATTGTTTCGTCGAAGCATAGTGATTCGGATATCTTTCTTTCACAAATGCTTGACGTATTTCATTTGCTTTATTTCGAAATGTTGGTTCTTGAAAATAGTTCGCCACTAATTGCGCAAGTACTTTTGGAGACGATTGTGTAAGTGATTGTAATAATCCATAATAATTTGTATACCCATTTGTGATTTTATCTAATATAAAAACTGTTTTGTCGTTAATCATTGCTTCAATCCCTACAGTAGATGGGTATGCAACAACAACATCAATTTGTGAGAATAATTGATACAGATGATACGGGTGTGTCGGATATACATAAGAGAATTCTTTTGTTAATGGATGTGGTTCAGAACTAGGATAGTTTTTAATTAAAATATTACATTTATTTCTATGGTGTAATTCTTGAATAAAAGTTCGCCATCGATCAATATCATCAGAACCACGAACAGCAATGAGCACTGTTTTTTGCCGTGTATCCAGTCCTAATTGTTTCTGGATTTTCCCTTTTGGTAATGATAATAATGGAATTTGGTCAAACCTTGGATGACCAATGATTTCGATTGCTTCTTTCTTTACTCCAATATTTTGAAAGAACTTTTTTTCAAAGCTTCCATATACTGCATCAATTGTAGCGATTTTAGGAATATAGCCTAGTTCACTTGCGATAATTCCATGTTGCATACAAATTGTTGGTATACCGAATTTTGATGCAACAACTGTTAAAATACGATTGATATAACTATGTGTGGTAGATACAACAAGGCATGCCACATTCATTTTGCGAAAAAACTTCTCAGCAATGTCAATATACTGTATTACCGCACTCAAATTATTTATAAACCATTTTCGAAATGCATTTTCTTTATATAGTGGATGATTGCTTCGCTCATTTAACATGTGTTTTGCTTGATTTGTAATGATGTTAATTGCATCTGTATTTTTTTGGGCAAAATCGCTTAAATATATGGATACAAATTGGTTTGATATTTTTACATTTGACACCGTCGTACGCGTTTTTTTTCCTTTCTTTATCAAAATCGTATTCGTAAGTGGGACTGCTCGTGTAGATTTTCTATACTGTTTAGTGGATAACGGTTGTGTCGAAATTGTTTTCGTAAATCGTTGTTTGTTCCCATTCGATAGTAAAATTGTTTTTTTGTGATTGAATTGTTGTAAGGATGGATTAGGAAATCGTAGTAATTTGTCTACATGAATCACAACTTTTCCATCTGATTTCTTTAATGGATTTCGATGCTTTTCTGTAAATTCTGTGAAAAGTTGTTGAATATCACGCTGATGTGTAATTTGTTTCCCCCACTTCGTTGTATAAAAAGACGTCTGTTGCAGTTTGCTTAATAATGGTTTGTTCGGCAGTAGATAGCTTGGTAAGTGACAAAAATAGGCTAATGAATAGTCACGATATATAATTGTTTCGAAATCTTGTAGGAAATTATAATAAATGGACCAATAATTTCTCAAGAATGTATCCATCTCACTCCTCCTTATTCCATACATTTGCTTTTAATAATAATTGACGTAAAGATTCTTTTGATAGAGGGGCTGTTTGGGATGAACTATACTTTTGTTCAGTTGCTTTCTTTGCATTCGAATATACTTGTTCTTTATCAGATGGAATAATAAACATATCTGGTAATTCCCATGCATATCGTGATTCCTCTTCTGTCATTAACTCTTCGTACATTTTTTCACCTGGCCGAAGACCTGTCTGTTCTATTTGAACTTGTTCTTTCTCTAATCGATGTTTGGCACACGTTTCTTCAATAATTAGTGCGACTAAGTCTTTCAATTTGATGACAGGCATTTTTAAGACAAATATTTCGCCACCTTTCGCTTCTTTTAATGCTTTTATGGTTAAGGCAGTTGCTTGATCCATTGTCATCATAAATCGTGTCATTTCATCATTCGTAACAGTAATGGACTGATTCTCCATAATTTGTTTTTGAAATAATGGGATAACGGAACCTCTAGAACCAATGACATTACCAAACCTTACACTAGCAAATATTGTCGTATCATTTTTTGATGTAGCAATAAGACGTTCTGCTATGAGCTTTGTTGCACCATACACATTTGTTGGAGAAATAGCTTTATCTGTACTTGTAAATACAACTTTCTTCACTTTTTGTTTTAAAGCTGCTCGCATGACATTATACGTCCCTAGTATATTTGTCTTCACTACTTCAATCGGATTTAATTCACTCATTTCTACACGCTTCATTGCAGCAACGTGTATGACATAATCCATTCCTAGCATTGCTTCTTCTATTCTTTCTTGATCACGTACATCACCTATCATGTAATCAATTGATTTACTTTCTTTCCATTTTCTTATGACTTCAGATTGTTTGTATTCATCTCTACTGTATACTCGAATCAATTGAGGGCTATCTTTTATTATGTGGTGTATTACCTGCATTCCAATTGTACCTGTTCCACCAATAATTAAGATTCTCTTCCCTTTAAAATACACACTTTCTCCCTCTCTTCTATAACAAGCTTTTCTAGTTTCACTGTATATGTATATTATTATAGATACATTCTTGTAACGACCTTGGCCTACAAATTCGTACAATTTATCAATCTGAACAAATTAAAAGAGATGATAGAACCATTCTTAAAGAAAATCCGAACATATGTGAATTTACTTCATAAATTCAACAATGCTCGGATTAATCTTAAGTTTAGTTATGAGTTCTAAACGTATTTGTTTATTCATTATCTATATGTGTCTCTTGACTTAGTTCCTCACCTTTATCCAACACTTCATCTATCGATTCTTCTAATAATTCTTCCTCCATCACTTCTTCCTGATCTGTTATTGGTAGTGAATTTGTTGGAAAAACTACAGGACATTGTAAGGGAATAGTTGGTGCTGGACATGGAGGCAAGTCGATAGCATCCCTAGGTTGACAGAATTCTGCAATGACTTCAATTGTCACAGGATATGTCGATTGAATACTTTGACAGATTCGAACAGTAACTGCTGCATCTAATTCATTTACTTCTGTCGTGCTTTGTGGATCACAAGTCGTATGACATACAAAGCAACTGACATCCTCATATGTGACAGATACTTCTGTACCTTCTGGAGCACAGAGGATTACTTGCTCACATCTCGTGAATGTGACTGTGTCTACTTCTACCCTGTTTCCACCTAAACTCTGATTTAAATTCACAAATAATGTAACATCAAAATTCTTTCTTATCGTAACAATTTGTAATGTTACTACATCTCCATTCATTTCAAAGACTTGATCTTCTCTTCCGACTATTTCAATTGGATTAATATCTGCTGGGCTTATCGCACATGTCACTGTATTTAAATCAATGTCTGCACATTCAAGTTGTGCTCCATTGTTCGGGTTAATCGGCAAAGCCAACCCTGACAAATTCAAATCAAAACTAGCTTCATTTAAAATCCAGTCATATACTTTGTTTGTTTCGATACAAAGCAATTCTTGACCACCATTTAGCGATTGTGACAGAATCATTCCTACACCTCCATAAGAATTGTTCTCATACATAACCTATGTAAAATCGCCTAGTGTGTGCTCACATTTTTGAAAATAGGCAATAAGATAAGATGGAGGAGTGATAAAAATGACAAATCAATTAAATAATTTCGTGGACATAGTAGAGAATTTGCGGAAGGAAGTGAAAGAGTTAAAAACAGCACTTCATATCACTAATGCAGAACAGATTGTCTCACAGTTACAAGACATTCAAACACAGATGGATGCAATTGTTCGCGACATGCATATACAGAAAAAACAAATAAATGATCTAGAAGCAAAACAATCGGCATCGTATCAACACACTAAAAGAAAAATTAATTATTCTATTCCAATGAATAGTGGTACGAAGTTATTTTAAAAAATACAAAATAAAAACAGTTTCCTCATTGCCCATTCATTTTTCCTTTGTTGTAATATGATAGATTATAACTACTTAGGGAGATGATTGATTTTGAAAGCAAAAGAGATTATCCAACAAGTCAAAAATAATTTTCATACA